>JBHHYI010000009.1:0-49943 GCA_046757525.1 bacterium
CAACGTCTGCAATCGCCACCAGTTCGGCGTTGTGAATGCGAAAAGCCAAATGCTCGGCATGCAGCTTCCCAATTCTGCCAGCACCAATAATGCCTACTCTGACGTTTGAATTTGACTTCATGGAATACCCTCCGTGCAAGAAAATGGGTTTCGGCGGCAGGTTACTCTCCGGCATCGAACAAATCCGCTTGTGGCTGTTCATCTTCAGGTGGCCAGGCTCTCCTCACCCTCAGCTTGTCGGAAGGGTAGGGTTTGACCAGTCCGCACAACAGATCAAAGTCGTCAACAGATGGGTCGAGCCACAAGTCGATGACATCCTTCGGAACGATGAACGGCATGCGGTCGTGTATTGGGGCAATCAGTTCGTTGGGCGGCAGTGTGATTATTGTGCAGCTATCTCTCGGGCCTTTGTCATCCCGGTTCCAGGTATCGTAGAGACCGCCTAACGCAAACAGTGCACCTCCGTCATGAGTGAATTCGTAGGTCTCTTTTCTTCTCACATTCTTGCCGCTGATTTTGCGGCTGTGGTACACGTACTGGCCGCCCGATTTTTTGTTCTCGAAGAAACCGCTGACCGGAATGATGCACCGCCTGGCTCGAACCAGTTTTTTTGTGTACGGCTGCGCCAATTTTTCCTTGCGAATATTGAACCAATTTCGTTTGGGTTCAAACCGCTTCTCGTAATTCGGAATCAAATTCCAAAACATGTTGGTCACGGCCGGCTGCCCTGCTGCGCCTTTGTAGATGACGGAGATGTCGTTGTACGGGCAAAGGCTATCTCCGAGGACAGGCGGGTAGTGAAATTCTGGAAAAGCAATGCCAAAGTAGCGCCAAAACAGCTCCTCGGCGTCAGGCATAAACTTCAGTTGAAATCGGCCACACATTTTGAGAACATCTCCGTGGTGATGACTACTGTCAGGTGTTGCATGATCGTTCCGGCCTCTGACTCAGAGATTGTCGATTTGCACCGGTTCGATTTCGTCCGCAATTGGGAATCCAAAGATTTTCGAATAGAAATACAGCTCGGCTTCCAGCGCGCGTTTGATGTTTTCGGCCTTGCGGAATCCGTGCTGTTCGCCCTCGAAAAGCAGATAAGCCACCGGCAGCCCTTTTTTGCGCACCGCCTCCACCATCATCTCGGCCTGGTTGGGCGGCACCACTTTGTCCTCGAGTCCCTGGAACAGGATGACCGGACACGACAGGCGATCCGTAAAATGAATGGGAGAGCGCTGCAGGTAAAGGTCGCGCCGTTCCGGGTAGGGACCGATCAAACGGTCCAGGTACCGCGACTCGAACTTGTGCGTATCTTTTGCCAGGGCTTCCAGGTCGCAGACGCCGTAGTAGCTGGCGCCCGCTTGGAAGAAATCGCGAAAAATCAGGGCAGCCAGGGTGGTGTAACCGCCAGCGCTGCCACCGACAATGGCCAACCGGCCCCCGTCCACCAGGCCTTGCGTTATTAGGTGTTGGGCGCCGTTCACACAGTCGTCGACATCGACGATGCCCCAACGATGGTTCAACCGTTGGCGATATTCCCGTCCAAAACCGCTGCTACCCCGGTAGTTCACGTCCAGCACTGCAAACCCGCGGCTGGTCCAAAACTGTACTTTCAGGTCAAGACTGGCGGAAGCCGCGCCAGTAGGTCCGCCGTGGCTTTTGACGATGAGCGGTGGCCGTTCCCCGGGCGGCGCCACATAGTCGCGGTTTTGCGGTGGGTAGAAAAAGGCGTAAGCCGTCCCATGGTCCTCTGTGGGGAATTCAATGGCCTGGGGTGTCGAAAAATATCCGGCATCCATGTTCAAATTAGATGATTTTCTCAGAATCTTGAATTTGCGGGTGCTCAAGTCCAGTTCAACGATGGCACTCGCCAACTCTGGTGAACCAGCGACAAAGACAGCCCGATCTCTGACGGCTTGTACGGATTCGATTTCAGTAAAGGGAAGCTCAAGCGTTTCAAAGTTGCCCGATTCTGGATCGAGCTCGGCGAGATGCCACGAGCCGTTTTGGGCGTAAGAGCAAATGAGGCGCTCGTCGGAAGCAAAGGCGTAGGTCGACATGCCGAAAACCCATTCGGGGCGGCCAAATTCAGCGGCCATGTTGCGCACCGGCTCGATGCGCCCATTTTGCCAGCAATAGAGATTCCACCAGCCTGTTCGGTCGGAAACAAAATAGAGGGTGCCGTCCGGCGACCAGCGCGGCTGAAAGACGGATTCCGCGGGACCGCCAGCGATTCTTTTTGAACTGGCCAGGGAACCGTCCTCCCCAAGGTCGGCTACCCACAGTTCCGTGCCGTCCCAGGGCATGTTGGGATGATTCCAGGTGAGGTAGGCCAGTCGCGTACCATCCGGACTCAAGCCTGGCGAGGAATAAAAGTCGTTGCCGGAAACGAGGAGTTGGCCGTGGTCGTGCGCCTTGAGCTCGAGGCTGACGATGGCGTTGACCGCTTCCCGACCCCCGCTGCTGTGATCTTCGCGAATGCAGACGAGGCGATTCCTGTCAGGGTCCGCAACGGCGTCAGCGTACCTGAACCGGCCTGGCGGTGTCAGAGGCTGCGGCTTTGAACCGGGCGTCTGGCGGAGGAGTCGTTGGTCGTCGAAATTCGAAAAATAGACCGTGCCTTTGTGCACCACAAACGCCCCGCCGCCGTATTCGTGTACCCGGGTTCGCACATTGAATGGTGCAGGCGTCACATCGCTGGTTTGGCCGTCTGCGGTTCGGCGTACGAGAACGTTGCGTCCACCTTCCGAAGGCCGCATCTCGACCCAATAGGTGTCCCTGCCATCCACGGCGACCTGGCCCAATCTGACCGTGTCTGAGACAATAGCCTCTGACGAAATCGGTGATTTCCAGGAACCGTACGGGGCGATTTTTGGATTGGGCATCTGGTTCTCCTGATTGTTGAGTAAAAATATATCAAAAGACTAATAGTTTAGCAAGCAGTTTTTCCCTGTCTCATAAATTTGTCTTGACCAAATGATTCTTTTTGGCTATTATTAACCTGGACCAAAGGGGTGGTCTTGAGTGAAATGATTGGCTCGATGACGATTTCAGCGGGGGTTTTCAAACCGCACAGGTCGCCATAGAATCCAATTGACTGGTATCTGAATATGACAAACTGCTCAAGGGCAAGAGGAATGCTTGATACCGCGCTCCAGTGGTCGCTTGCAAATTCACGCCGTTAGTTCGTTCGTTAAAATCATCTCAGAAACCATGCCAACCAAAACCCACGTATCAGCCTGTCCCATGGATTGTCCCGACACCTGCAGTTTGGAGGTAGAGGTCACGGACAATAAGATCAGGCGCATTGCCGGGTCGCGACTCAACCCAACGACGCAGGGATTCATCTGTACAAAAGTCTCGCGCTTTGCCCGGAGGGTCTATTCTGAGTATCGCCTGCTCCACCCAATGAAGCGGGTAGGGGAGAAAGGCGCGGGCGAGTTTGAGGCCATAAGCTGGCCGGAAGCCGCTGAAACCATTTGCGCCAGGTTCAAGGAAATCAAGGAAAAGTGGGGCGGCGAGGCCATCCTGCCGTTTTCCTACGGCGGTTCCAACGGTATGTTGGGACAGGACACCAGCGACCGGGCATTCTTCGCCAGGTTAGGGGCGTCGCGACTGGCCCGCACCGTGTGCGCAGCGCCGACCACCGAAGCGGCCCTGGGCATGTACGGCAAAATGCCGGGCACGGCGTTTGAGGACTACCAGCATGCTAAGTTCATTTTGATCTGGGGGGCCAATCCCAGGACCTCTAATATTCATCTGGTGCCGTATCTCCGGAAAGCCAGGGCGGCGGGTGCTAAAGTTGCTGTGGTGGACCCGCGGCTAAATTTCTCCAAAAATGAAATCGATCTGCACCTGCCGGTTTACCCCGGCACCGATCTGGTGGTGGCTCTGGCCATGATTGATTTCTGGCACAGGAACCAGCTCATCGACTGGGATTTCCTGCGGCAATTTGCCCGAAATGAGGAGGTTTTGCTGGAAAAAGCAGCAGCCTTCCCGGCTGAAAAAGCGGCTCAAATCGCCCGCGTCGATGCCGAAGACATTGAGCGCTTAGCCCGCTTGTACGCTTTTCACGATCCAGCGATTTTGCGGGTCGGCTGGGGCCTGGAACGCAATCGAAACGGCGGCCAGGCGGTGGCTGCGATTCTGGCCCTGCCAGCGCTGTTGGGAAAATTTGGGCTGCGCGGCTCCGGCTACACCCTCAGCAACAGTGGCGCCTACAAAGTCGATGGCCGCGGTCTGGTGGCAGCGTCCTCCTGGAACACGCGAATCATCAATATGAACCGGCTGGGAAAAGTCCTTTTAGAGGAAAGCGATCCGCCTGTCAAAGGTCTGTTCGTTTACAATTGCAATCCGGCGGTCACCATGCCCAACCAGAACGCGGTCCTTCAAGGACTTCTAAGGGAGGATCTTTTTACGGTTGTGTCCGAGCAAGTCATGACCGACACGGCTAAATTCGCCGATATTCTGCTGCCGGCTGTCACCTTTTTGGAGCAGCAGGAAATCAAGAAGGCTTATGGTTCTTACAGTCTGCACTATCTGCACCCGGTAATCGAGCCGCCTGGGGAGGCCAAACCGAACGAGCAGATGTTCGCCATGCTCGGCCGCGCCATGGGCTGGTCGGACGCCGCGTTTTTTGAAGAAACGGGGGACTATCTCGAGCGCGCAGTCGCGTCGATCCATGGCCTGGGCAAGCCTGTCGATTTGAAGCGGCTAAAAAAAGAGCAAGTCGCATTCTTTGATTTTCCCGGTCGCACACCGGTGCAGTTTAAGAATGTTTTTCCGTGGACACCAGATGGGAAAATAAACCTGGCCCCTGCCAACCTGGGTGAACGGCCTTACGAATACCTTGAAGAAGCGTCGGACGGCTATCCCTTAGCCCTGATCTCCCCGGCCACCGACAAACTCATCAGCAGCACCCTGGGTGAATTCAATCTGCCGCAGCTCTCGCTGGTCATGCACCCGACCGACGCCAAAGCACGGTTCTTAACAAAGGGCCGCGTCGTGCGAGTCTTCAACGATTTAGGCGAAGTGGTTGTCACGGTGAAACTCAGTGAGCAGGTCAGGTCCGGCGTCGTGGTGCTGCCTAAGGGAGCCTGGCGCAAGGCCTCGCAGAGCGGGCAGACGGCCACGGCCCTGGCACCCGACAGCGTGAGCGCGGTTGGAGGGGGTGCTTGTTTTAATGATGCCCGGGTCGAGGTTGAGGCAATTGCCGCGGCGGAATGACAGTTATTTTTCTTCAGCCAAAAGTAGTCCTCTTGAGTAGTTCCGACCGGTTTTTGGGCAGGACGTATCGCAGCCCGTTACCCCTCGATACGGTAACTTGAGAAGTAGTGACCTACTCGGGATGACTCGCAACTTGGCCTTAATAGGAAACGCTCGGTTGTACGTAACGCAAACGTCCCGTTTGCGAGAGCATTTTTTTCATGTAATAGCACCCCAAGCCTGCACACTGGTTCTAAGAAACGCTCTACCGTACGTAACGCAATCGTCTCGATTGCGAATCCAATTCTCCCTTTGAGGAGACAGATTTTCGCTCGTGTAAAACGAAAATCAGAAGGATGTCTGCTGGAGAGCCATGACTCTGGTTTTCAGGACACCTCCTAAAATCCCCCTGGTTTTTTCGCTGGACGCTTCAAAAACCGTCCCCCTTTCAAAAGGGGGATTTCATATCGACGGCCGTCACCCCTTGATACGGTCGCTTGAGGAGCAGTTACCTACTCGGGATGACTCACACACACCTCCCCAAGAAGCGCTCCTTGAACTAGACCCTCTCTGAACAAATACGTCCCGCGGATTGATTTTTACACATCTTGTACGTTTCATACAAATAAAACGTCCCACTGGTCGTCGGGTGCTTCTCACAAACATTTGTGCCCAGGACGTGGCAAAATATATTTTCCTAACTGCTAATGAATAGATAAATCATGACGATGAATGAAGTGAAATGGAATCAGAAAGCTGAAAGTCAACGCTGAGGAACTACCAACACACCGAATTATGACAGATGTTAGCCAGCTCACTTAATCACAGAAAGCGATCCAGGTCAAGGGTATTGGTTGCCGACGATGATCAAGACCTGTTGGCATTACTCAAATCGATTCTGGAAAACAAAGATTTTATCACTGAAACCGCCCTCAACGCCGAGGAAGCTTTTGGGAAGTACGAGCAGAGCTATTTCGATGTGGTGGTGCTTGACATCAACATGCCCGGCACCACGGGGATCGAGCTGGCGGAGCGAATTCGCCAATACGATGAAGACGTGCAGATTATCATCATGACTGCTTATTCCGACGTTGACTTTGCAGTGGAGGCTATTCGGTTTCAGGTTTTTGAATATGTGATCAAGCCTTTCCGGGTTGAAGATCTGGTGCGCAACATTGAAAAGGCCGCTGAAAAAAGTGTCTTGATTAGGAGGAACAAGGAAATCCTGGAAAAATACCAATTGCTGTTTCAAAGCTTTCCGGATGGCATTCTGGAATTGAATGCCGCAGGGAAAGTACTTTTTCACAATCCGGCGGCGTTGGAGGTTTTTGGCCTCGGCAACCATGGTACAAATGTCACCGACTTTTTGATTGCGAACCCCCAGATCGATGCCGCTTTGAAAAGAGTACGAAGGAGCGGCAAGGATCGCCTCGAGGAGGTGAAAATCGACCTGTCCAAAGCCAACGGCGCTTCGAGAACCATTCAGGTTTCTCTCAACACGCTCAAAAAGACTAATGGCAGGTGGGCCTCTTACTTAGCCATTCTGCGGGACATCACCGAGAGGAAGAGCTACGAGGACGAGATCATTGCGGCCAAAAAGCGCTTTCAGTCCATATTTGACGCCATCACCGATCGGATTGTATTGATCGACCAGAGGTACAACGTGGTGGCCGCTAACCACTACACGCACACTATTAGCGGCCTCAGTTCCGAGGAGATTCTGAAACTAAAGTGCAATGATTTGATCTGCCAGCAGCCTGAAGTTTGTTGCGATTGTCCGGTGCAAGCGACTTTTGACACGGGCCAGCCTGCTTTTAAATCGCTGAGCAACACTGGAAAGCCGGATGGACACGGGTCTCATTATGAGCTCTACACCTATCCTTTGCGCGAGTCCGACGGCAACGTCGTCGAGGTGATCCTGTACGCCAAAGACGTGACCAGGTCGAAAGAGTTGCAATATGAAATTGCCCAGTCCGAAAAGATGGCCTCTATCGGGGAGTTGGCTGCGGGCCTGGCCCACGAGCTCAAGAATCCGCTGGCCATCATAAGTGCGTCTGCCCAATTCTGTTTAGAAAGGCTGCAACTGGACGAAACGGTGCAGGAGCATCTGAGCGTTATCTTTCGCAACATTCAGAACGCCAATAAGATCGTTTCCGATCTGCTAAACTACGCCAGGCCCAGCCAGATGCTGATTGACACGTTGGACTTGAACGAGGTCATCCATAGAGCTTTAAAATTGCTGCACACGAAACTCAAGAAGTCCGAGATCAGACTGCGGAAAAATCTGGCGCAAGAGATTCCCCGTTTGATCGGAGATGCGCAGTCGTTGGAGCAAGTTTTTGTGAACATCTTGTTGAATTCGATTCAGGCTATTGGACGATCGGGACGAATAACAATAAGAACGACGTTTGAATCAATGAGTGGCAATGTGGTGATTGTCCTGAAAGATAATGGCCCCGGCATCCCGAAAAACAAAATAGGGAAAATATTCGATCCGTTTTTCACCACCAAGTCAGGCGGTACCGGGTTGGGGCTGTCCATTTGTCACCGAATCATTCTGAACCACCAGGGCACGATCCGGGTGAACAGTAAGCCAAACAAGGGCACTGAATTCATCATCGAGTTGCCCACCTACTTTCAACCAAAGCTGTCATGAATTCTGGCCGGTCTTCAAAAAATAGCATCTTAATCGTTGATGACGAGCGGGACATGCGCTGGGCCCTGGCACAAATTTTGACGGCGCAAGACTACAAAACCTTCGAAGCAAATTCAGGTGAAGAAGCTCTAAGAATGGTTCAGGACAGGGTGCCTGACGTCATTCTTCTGGACAAGATGATGCCGGGTTCTATGGATGGCATCGAGACCTTGAAGCGAATCAAGGAGCTTGAGTCCTCGGTGCCAATCATCATCTTGACAGCGTGTGGGGAGGTCAAGACAGCAGTGGAAGCGGTAAAGCTGGGCGCTTATGATTACATAACCAAACCCTTCGATGAGGATGAGCTCATCTTGACCATTCACCGGGCGATCAAGAATCATCAGTTGCTGCACGAAGTGCACAGCTTGCGCAAGCAACTGGAGAATCGCGACTCGTTGGAGAGCGTCATGGGCCGGAGCTCGGCTATCACGGAAATCCACAAAGCCATCGAGAAAGTGGCTGCCACCAAGTTTACCGTTCTGATCCAGGGCGAAAGCGGCACCGGCAAAGAGATTGTGGCGCGTGCCATCCACGAATTTAGCACCATTTCGGATAAGCCTTTTGTCGCAGTCGACTGCGGCGCAATTCCGGACACCCTGGTCGAAAGCGAGCTGTTCGGCTATGAGAGAGGCGCCTTCACCGGAGCCAATCGGGCCAAGGAGGGCCAGTTTGAATTGGCTGATTCGGGCACCATTTTTTTGGACGAAATAGGCAATTTGCCTTACCATGTGCAGCAAAAACTGTTGCGGGTCATTCAAGAAAGAAGGGTTCAACGGTTAGGCGCCAAGCGAACACGCAAGATCAACGTGAGGATCATTGCCGCCACCAATTGCTCGTTGGAAAAAAAGGTGCAACAAGGGGAGTTTCGCGCCGATTTGTACTACCGCCTCAATGAGTTCATCATCCTTGTGCCGCCATTACGGGATCGCAAGGAAGATATTATTCATTTGTCCAACCGTTTCCTGGCCGAGACCCAGAAAGAGTTGGACAAGAAAATAAGCGGCATGAGCGAGAAGTTTGTCAGAAGACTCTTGAATCACCCCTGGAAAGGCAATGTTCGTGAATTAAAAAATGTCATCCGCCGGGCCGCGTTGTTGTGCGAAGACACCATAGACGAGGTGCACCTGGTATTCGACGAACCTAATTCGGACATTACCAGCACTGCGGTGCTAACCTTTTCCGACCAGTCCATCAGCCCTTTGAAGGACACGGTCAGAAAAGTCGTTTCCAAAGTAGAAAGGGAAGTCATCGAAAACGTTTTGCAAAAGACACAGGGCAATAAGAGCAAAGCTGCGCGCGCACTCGAAGTGGATTACAAAACGCTGCTGACAAAAATCAAGAGTTATGGAATTCGCAGTATGGATTTTGTTCCATAAGCGTGGAGTGTTCCCCCAGGCAAGATTGAGCCCGCTTAAAGTCCCCAACTCCCAAACATGCAATCGTGTCTTGTAAATTAAAGCTTTACAGGACAAATTGCTGATTGAAACAAAAGATTTCCCCGAAGAGATTCTGGTATATGGATTGCTGAACGTTTAGCATGTTGATCGCTTGCTAAATTCAGAATTACTACTCCTTAAGATGTTGTAATTAGATGACGATACTTCCTCTGAGGATTCATGGAAAGGAGATCGAATCTCCTCCACAATCTGCCATAATAACGATATTCAAAAGACAGGTAAGGGAAAGGTTCATGGCGAGACAACTATTGCTAATAAGCTGTTTTATATTGCAGACCTCGAACCTGGTTTTTGCTGGCGACTTGCAGAATAGACTTGGTTTGGGCTTTAGCGTCAACAGTCAAAAGCTTTACGGCGACACCAACAGCGGAAAGTTCTTATTTGGCGTAAATCCGGGTATTGTCAGATACGACCTGGGGTCAACGTTGTTCTTAGAGTCCCAATTGGGAATTGCAAAACTTTCCAGTGAAGCCGGGGCGCAAACATTAAACACAAACCTGATTGAATTAGGATTCAAAGTAGGGCACCGATTCTTTTCCACGCAGGTCATAACCCCTCTTTTCTATTTAGGAGGAGGCATATTCAATTTTCGGATCAACGACAGGGCGCGTGCCTGGGACGCTTTCGGCGCCGCCGGTGCCGGACTGGAAGTTTTCCTACGAGACAACATGGGATTGAATCTCAGTGGCGAGTTCCGGTACACCTCTGGCGACGACTTTGACGGCGGCAACAGCAGCCCCCGCAACGACAGCATCCTGAACATGAGTGTGGGATTCGTGTTTTACATGGGCAGCAGAAAACGTTACGTCGAGGAGCCCATGCTTACGGAATCCATAATTGAAGAATATCCGGACGAGGATGAAGAACCAGACGAGGACTCAGATTCCGATTTAGCTGCTGAGACCGCAATCGATTCGAGTTACCTGGCTGGACTCCTGGAAGCCAAAAATGAGCGCCAGGAAGCTATTCTGCTCTACAAGAGTAAACTCAGGTGGCTCGAGCAGCAAGTTGTGGCTTTGGAAGGGCGATTGCAGAAGGCGACCACCGGCGCTCCGTCTCTCACACCGGCTCCTCCGGACAGCAGTCGTTTGAGGCTCAATCGCAAATTCACTTCGGGACTTTTGGCTTACAAAAACAAAAACTATCTCGTGGCCGTTAACACCTTCGTAGACCTACTTCAGGCGAGCCCGGATGCAGCGTTGGCCTCGCGCTGCTGGTATTGGCTGGGGGAATGCTATTTCTCGGAGCGCGATTACACTGCTGCTGAGGCGGCTTACGAACAAGTGCTCCAGAGTCCCGAGTCCTCAAAACGCGAGGCCGCCGTATTGATGGTTGGAATCTGTCGGCTCAAGGCAGGAAAATTGGCCCAGGCAAAAGAGGCTTTAGAAGAGTTGCTGCGAACTTATCCCGGTAGCCCCTTTGTCGCCATTTCAAAACATTATCTGGCTAAACTGTCGAGTTAGCGTGGGTTCTGCTGGCAGTTGACAGTGAGGCGCTACGGAGGGGATTCAGCATTGATTTTGACCAGTAGCCCAGAGTGGCAAAAATGCAAGTGAGTCGTTAGTAAATGCAAGAAAGATAACTCAAAATACCCAATAGTGAGTAACTCGAGGTGAACCAACATTATGAAAAATAGCCAGCAACATTCAGAACACTGTCCCGACCTTGACAAATTAGAACGTCTCGCCGTCCGGTCTCTTTTTTCCGCTCATGCTCCAACGAGCATTCAGCCCCATGAACCAACCTGCCAGACTTGTCGCTCAGCCTATTTGGAGTTAAGGCGCTACTACCAACTTCTTAGAGAGGAAATGCAACAACCCGTGTCCCCCAAGATTGTAGACTTCGTCAGAGAATTGGAAGGGAAAGAATCGGCTGCCGTGCTGTTCGATTGAGCCTGAAAAGAGGGTGACCAGCGTCTATGGAGAGCGCAGAATCTAAGGGTAAGAGACCCTTTCTAAGAAGAGCTTTACCGCGCCGTGAGTTTCTCACCAGGGGGTGCCTCGGCTTGGTTGTTGGCCTGATAATGCCACTCATTCCGGGGACCGTTGCGCAACATATTGAAGCTTTTCTAATGGATTTGGAAGAAATGCTTCTGAATCGAATGGATGATGCAGAGTGAGTGAGAACAGCAAGGGCGCTGCTTCGGTGCTGGTAGACGCTGCGCACAAACTGTTCTGACAAGATGGTTCAATGGACGATTACGAACGCAAATTCACAGTTGAAAACAGGTTTGAGACCCCACCCGAAGAGAGACCACGCATTCTTGTAGTCGATGACGACAAATACGTCGTCAAGAGTCTGGAGATCATCTTGCAAAAAGAAGGGTATGAGGTTACCGTTGCCAACGATGGAGAGCAGGCGTTGAAGTTGCTGGAACACCACACCTACGACCTGATTCTAACCGACCTCAAAATGGAAGACATCGACGGGCTGGACGTTTTGCAGCAGGCTAAACTATTGGACCCGGAGACCGTGGTCATCATGCTCACCGGACACTCATCGATTGAAACGGCGGTCGATGGCATGAAACACGGGGCATTTGACTACCTCATCAAACCTTGCTCAAATGACATCATCAGAATGACCGTCAAACGGGGCCTGGACAAAAGGCTCTATGAGATTGAAAGAAAAGCTATCGCCGAGAAGATCGAGAGGCGTGCCGTTGAGCTGGCCGAGCTCAATAAAATTGCGGCCATCGTTGGCAGTTCGCTGGAATTGCGTCAGATTCTGGGCGATGCCCTCTCGACCGTGACCAAGGGTCTGAATGTGGAGAGCGGCTATGTTGGCCTATTTGGTGAAAAGAATTCTCAGAGACTGCAAATACACGCCGTGGAAGGCTTTCTCCCGTGGAGGGCGGGAAAGTCTTTCCTGCTCAACAATCAGTGCATTTGCGGGCAGGCTAAGACCAGACGAACGATCGTGCAGGTTTTGCCAGAAAACCAGGCCACTTTTAAGGTGCTCGACCACTGCCTGGACGAAAAGTTTTGCAGCGCTGTGTGTATTCCGTTAGATTCTCGGGGTAGGATTCTGGGCCTGCTTTGCCTGGCCAGCCAAAGGAACCTCGCTTTTAAGGAGCACGACCTGAATTTTTTGACTGCGGTTGCCAACCAGATTGCCATTGCCATCGATAATGCACAATTGTACCGAAAGGTCAGATCGATGAATCAGATTCTGGAAAAGAAGGTGAAAAGTCGAACGGCGGAGCTTGCGCTGCTTTTCAATGCTTCTGAAAAAATATCGAGTGTTTCCACAATTCAGGAGCTGTTCAAAACGTTCTCCACACTCCTGGCGGATTTCTTGAAAACCGATGTAGTAGGCCTGCTCACTTACACCGAAGAACTCAAATATTTGGGAATAGAGATTCGGTCCGGGTACCATTTCGTCGATGAATCAGATTGGTTTGTGGAAAGAATAATCAGTTTGTCCCCATTGGAGGTGGCCAGAAATCAGATCGAGGTTGACGTTAAGAAGCTGAGTACGCCCCATGAACCGGCAAAAGCGACCCAGGTCAAATGGCAGACCTTGATTCCCCTAAAAGAGGGAGACCAGGACTTGGGCGCAATCTACATCGCTTCCTTCAAAGCAAAGCCATTGAACAAAAATCAAAAGAGAGTCCTCTCAACCATCGCCAACCAGCTTAGTTTAACCATTCACCGGTTGAGTGAAAGAATCCGCAAGGAGAAGTCCAGGGTCGAGTCCATGCTGCAAAGCATGATCGACGGGGTGATTCTGTTGGATTCGGATTTCAGGATCAGTGTGATCAACCCTGCTGGCCGTGAGATGCTAAAGCTGATCAACAAAAGCAGCAGTCTTAAGTCGCTAAAAAAATTGGGAAAGATGCCGATTAAACAATTATTACATGGCTTCCCTCAAAATGGCAAAAAATCCGCACCTGTTGAAATCATTACCGAGGATGAGCCACAGAAAATCTTTAGTCTGAGTTCTTCTTTGGTGCGAGGATTGGATGGAGCAAACATGGGTTATGTCATCGTTTTGCGAGACATTACCGAGCATCATGAAGCGCAGGAACAGCTTTTCCTGGCTTCAAAATTGGCATCCATCGGTGAATTGGCATCGGGCGTCGCCCATGAAATTAACAATCCGCTTACCAGCATCGTTGGATTTGCTCAACTGATGTTGATGGACGAGACCAGCACAGAGAAGCGACAAAATTTGCAAAAAATCTACGATGAGGGCCTGCGCACCAAGTACATCGTCAAGAATCTGTTGGGATTTGCTCGACAACAGACGGGCAAACGCGATTTCGTGAATGTCAATTTCTTGATCAAGAGTGTCATAAACTTGTTCGGCAAGCAGCCCGAGTTGAATAACATAGAATTGTCCGGAGAGTTCTGCAAGGAGTTGCCACCTCTGGTTGGCGATCCTGGTCACCTGCAGCAGGTTTTTCTAAACATGGTGCAAAACGCCTTCGATGCGATCATCCAACACAAGAAAGGCAGCTTCATTAGAATCAAGACCCGGTTGGTCAACGACAGCATCATCAGAATTGAAATCGAGGATGATGGGCCGGGCATTCCTGGCGCCGTGCAGAAGAAGGTCTTCAACCCGTTTTTTACCACCAAGGAAGTGGGCCGGGGGACCGGCCTGGGGTTGAGCATCTGTCACAAAATCATCAACTCGCATGGGGGCACCATAACCTTGCGCAGCCAGGTGAACAAAGGTAGCGTCTTTACCATCGATCTGCCCAAGTACAAAGGCTAATTGGAGATATTCTGTTGTTCTATTGCATCCTGGTACTGAGTCTATTGTTTAGCCCGGTAGGGTCGTGGGCGCACTTTAACGAATATCAGTATTCGGTCAGTCAAACTGGAACGCATGTTTCGGCAGACGTCTTGTGGCAATATGCTGAAATTGAAGAAAAGGCAGACCATTACCAGACGGCTTTGTATTATCTTTGGCAGTTCCTAATGGCCACCGACGACCCCCAGGAACGGGCCAGGGCACACGCAAAAATTCTCGCCCTGCAGGCACGATTAGACTCCCTTGCTGTGGAGCCCCCGCTGCGTACTACGGAAGCAGCAAGTTACCAATATGTCAACGGAATCTCCGACTCTTCCTTTCAATCAGACCGGAGGTCTGTGAAACTGAGCTACCTGGTAGGGATCATTGCCGTGCAAAGTGTGATCCTGGTGGGGGTATTCTTTTTGTTGACCAAAAAATTGCTGAACAAAGCCAGCTCGAAGGAGAAAGCTAAAATAGAAAACCAGGGGGGCATTGACCTCGACCGACCTACACAGACGCCTGAGTTCGATAATGGAACGGAAGTCCAGACCGAAGATTTTGTCGATCTAAAACTTCTTCTCAACAGTGAGCCAGACAATTCAGACTTGCGAAAGAGCACCTGAGGTGAGCAATGTACGAAGCTTTTTGGGGGTTGCATAGGAAACCTTTCCTGAATGTTCCCGACCCCAAGTTCTTTTATCATTCGAGCATGCACGACGAAGCCTATACGCGGTTGATCTATTCTTTGAAGGAGAACAAAGGGGCAGCCATGTTAAGTGGCGACTATGGCTGTGGCAAGACCATGCTAATTCGTCTCTTGATTGCAGAAGTGGCAAAGTTGAACTATGAAATTGCTTTCATAAACAATCCACGCTGGAACCACACCGACCTTTGGCAGGAAATACTGTATGAGTTTGGTGACGACGAAATCTCCCTGGATGGTAAGAACGCAAGTCGAGAACTGGGGAATCTCCTGTACCATAATTTTGAGCAGGGCAAATCCAACGTGGTCGTCGTGGACGAAGCGCAGCTCATCAAGGACGAATCTATTTACGAAGAGCTGCGATTGCTGCTAAATTTTCAATTGGAAGATCAGTTTCTGGTCAATTTGTTCCTGGTCGGGCAACCGGAACTGCGTGAGCGGATCATGGCCATCCCCCAGCTCGAGCAAAGAATCGCAGTTAAGTATCATTTGTTCCCGTTTAATTTGCAGGACACCAACCGATATGTGGAGCACAGACTGAGAGTGGCAGGTCTGGAAAGGTCTCCCTTCACGCCCGAAGCAATCCAGGAAATCTACAAATTGACGGTCGGTTGCCCGAGAAGAATTAATAACTTGTGCGATTTGTGTTTATTAACCGGTTTTCAGAAGAACATCAAGGTAATCGACCGGCGGATGGTTGGTTACGTAAGCTAAGGTCAATAGAACCATGCGAACAAAACAGTTGCTGCGGAGATCAGGCGAAGTTCTGAAATACCAGTCTTCAGCGGAAGTTTCCAAAGAGACCAAAAGGGTTCTTTGTGTTGCTGGCGCCGGCCTGGACCTCCAGTTCATCGATCAACAGATCAAGACTTTAGGGTTTGAGCTTATCCTGGCCAAGTCTCACAAAGAAGCCCTGGCCTTGGCAAGATACTGGAAACCTTCGGTAATCATTGCTGAGATTACTTCAAATAATCTCGACGGATTCAAACTCTTTCGCTTTTTGAAAGAGGATGCCCGAACCAACTCGATTCCGTTCTTATTCATCAGTGACAAGGACTGCAAACCAGACCAGCATCTCGGCTTTCAAGCCGGAGCCGACGACTATGTCATGCGTCCTGTGGAACCCAAGGAATTCAAGTCCCGATTGCAGTCTCTGATCAGACGGAGTTCCTGCAATGGTGCCTCCGATTTCAAGAAGCCTGCGAGCGTGCAGCCGGCCATGGCCGACGGTGGCAATACTCCCAAGGCCTTCGAATTGGAGAATGTGCTTCCGGAGGATTTTGCGCAATCGCAGACAGACGTCAATGAGGAGACCCCCGGTACACATTTTGAGAACGACGGCAGCGCCTTGTACAAAAAATCTGCGGCCATGTTGACCGAGATATTTGCCAGGACTCGAATAAGCCAAAGGGTCAATTTGTCCCTGATTTTCACCATGGCGGAAGAGATTGTGCAGAGTCTTGAAAAGAGCAACGGTCTGTTTCTGCGGGCGTTGCACCAAAAATCGGAAAACTCGCTGATTATTGACTCTTTAAACACAACGATTTACGCCGTACTGGTAGGCAAGGGGCTCAAGTACTCTTTCAAACAACTGGTCGAAATTGCGGTTGCCGGGTTGATCAACGACATCGGTTTTGCGAAATTGCCAGAGGATTACCTTGCCCCTGGCTACGAATTGTCTGCCAGGGACTTAGACCTGGTTCGCGAGCACCCGATTTTTGGGGCGCAAACTGTTAAGAAATCCTTGCCCGCCGATTCCAATGCAGATTCTTCCTGGTTAACAAAAACGATCTTGCAGATTCATGAACGTGAAGGCGGAATTGGCTATCCCATGGGCTTGCGCGGCGATGCCATCTGTGAATACGCCAAAGTCATCGGCATTGCCGACACGTTCGAATCCTTGCTGTGGGAACAAACTTACAAGAAAGGTTCAGTAACCTATCAGGCTTTGCAAAAAATCATCGGCCTGGACAAGAGCTATTTTCCCCAGAAAATCAAAAAAGCCCTGGTGACGCAAATCTCCATATTTCCCGTTGGAACTTATGTGAAACTGAATTCCGAAGAAATAGGTGTCATCACTCAAACCAATCAAGCGCATCCCATGCGTCCGGTCATCGAATTGATTTACGATTCCAAAGGTGTTCCTCTGGCCAATCGGGAACAGAGGGATTTGGTGGAAGCCCCTTTTCTCTTCATTACTCAAGTGCTGTCCCCCGATGAGCTTCAGCCTAAAGACCGTAGAGATCAGACGCTGTTAAGTTAAAGGAGGTTTGTTTGGCAAGGAATCAGGCTCAATTGGAAAAGCGCTGCGTGCGACTCTTGTCGCGGATTGAATTAAACCAGTCCGCCAGGGAGCAAGTTGGTGCCCTACTGAAAGGTCCTTTGGACTGGCAGCGAATCGAAGCCTTGGCGGTGAAGGAAGGCGTGGCAGGACTGCTCTACAATCACTTAAGCCACCTCGATTGCGTCGAGGGGGATTCTGAATGCCATCTTGTCGAGCTCAGGCACCGCTACTTTGTAAACGTGGCAAATGCTTTGAGGACCGAACAAGAACTGAGGGTTCTGCTAAAGGCTCTGGAGTTGGACAAAGTCGCCATTCTCGTTTTCAAAGGCATCGCCCTGGTTCAAAATGTTTACCGGAAATCCGGTTTGCGAGGATATTGCGACGTCGACATTCTGGTCAGGGACGAAGAATGGCCAGGCATGCTAACGGTCTTGCTCCGTCTCGGCTATCGTTCTATGCCTGAATACCCAAACTGGTTCAGCAACGGGCGGCTGGACATCGATCTACACCGCGATCCCTTCGGCTTCTCAAAAAACCCGTACCGCCAGCTTGCATTTAACTTAGACACCCGCGCCCTCTGGAGAGACTCGAGAATGAGGTTGCTGGCGGGCCATCCGGTTCGGCAATTCTCACTGGAGGATGAATTGCTGGTGTTGTCGGCTCATGCTGTAAAACATTCCTTCGAGAAAATGATTTGGGTCGTGGATCTGGCTGAGATGGTCAACCGTTATGCTGCAGACATCGATTGGGACACTCTATTACAGAAAGCGTACCAGTCGAAATTGGACAGACCTCTTTACTTTATCTTCCAATGGGCCAGGACACACCTCGAGGTGACGATTCCGGATTTTGTCGTGCGAGGTTTGCAGCCACAGCCGCAGGTGATTGCCGAGAAATTGCTTTATCGTGGAATCGATTGTGGCAAAGAAACGCCCAAGGTTGCTGAACTGATTTATTTCTCTGCCATTCAGGGGTTTTGCGAACGGATTAAGTTCATGTGTGAAGCGGTGTGTCCCAGGGATTCGATCCGAAAACAAATTTACGGTTGGTATCATACCCCCCTGGCGTTTTGCTTTCTAATTCTTCGCTTGATCCAGACGGCATTCTTTGGACTGCGGCTCTCCTGTCAACTTCTATTTAGGTGAAACCAATGTATTTAGCCAAGTTTCGCATCCACGGTGTTGGGATTGATTTTGTGTCCAATTCGAAAAGGATTTTTCACGCGGTAAAATCTGAGTTGGGCCATGTTGTTGAATTGCGTCCCCAATTGAGAAAGGACAAGGTGCTGTATTTCTGGAATGGCAGCGGCACGGTTGTGCCCAGGCCTCTCAAGAAGCTCATGCGCAACAGCCAGGCCGAAAAAGTCACTTCGAAGATACGAACCGTAGTTGATCATGGCAAATTGCAGATGGGCATTTTGGCCAAAGAACACTTTAACCAGGATGAAGGGCTGCTGGTTTGCTTGTCGTTGATCAACTTCCTGGTCAGGTTTACCCTGTTTCGTCGCATTCGGGCGGTTGGATTTCACGCGGCTGCCTGTTCCTGGCGGAACCGGGGCTTGCTTTTGCCCGGGGCCTCCGGTGCCGGTAAAACCACGCTTTCCTATTTTCTTGCCAAGGCGGGCTTCAAGCATCTTTCGGATGAAGATTCCTTGCTGCACAATTCATCGCGCGGCGCCGAAATACTGGGCTTGCAAAGAAGACTGCGACTCGAAGAGCTCTTTTTTAACAGCAAGGAGGGACAATTTCTGGTCAACAAATACAAAATGCCACAGTACCGCGCCTTTGGCGAACAGGGCTTGTGCTTCGATTTGCGCAAGCTAAAGCCGACCGCCTACCAAAGGAGAGCCCAGTTGAAAAGCATCTGTATTCTGGAAAATGAGCAAATCGAGACCCCGGAGCTTTCACTCCTGGATGGAGACCAGGCCCTGGCCTCTTTGTTGGAAAGTTTCGAAGCGGTTGCTATTGATTCTAATTCTAACGAACCCGCTCAACGCATCGTGACCAGATACAACGCTTCCGGTTTCCAATTTGTCAACGACTTGATTGCGAACTATCCGGTCTACCATCTTCGCTATGATATTGAGAAGCATGATCGACTCATTCCGCGAATGATGAAAGAGATTTTAGACTGACATGTACTTTGTTTACCACATTTACAGAATCTTAAGGTACCGCTTGCCCCTGGTCTTGATCGGACTTAAACTCCGAGCGCAGGTGTTCCTGGCCAAGGAATGCGATTATCGCGTGTTTTGCTTATCTACCTGGGAATTGCTCCGATTATATTTTGAGCGGACTGTCCCGGAGAAGTCTATTGCTAAGTTGGCAACACAGTTGTTAGGTGAGGAGAAGAATGTAAACAAGATCATTACCAGCACATTCGATTACTTGAGTAGCGCCAAAGCACCAAGCAGCGTGCTGCGCTGGCTGCTGCCTTGCCAGGCAGCCTACTTGCCTTTCCTGGACTGCAAAGGCTTCGCGGTGCTATTCAAGGCTATTTTGATGACGCGAAATATTCCTTCAGAGATCTGGATCGGGCATAATCAGTACCATGAGCAACCAAAGGCGCATGCCTGGTTGCTGGTCAAAAGTAACGATAAACAGTTGGTGTGTGACCAGAATTTAAACGGGCCGATTGCGGCCGACGAATTTACAAGACGAACAACCTGGAAATTTGGCTTAAGGGTTGTTTAAAGCAGTCAACTTATTTTGGTGAGGAAAGTTGTATGGCATCAGGCAAAAAAATTATGGTTGTGGATGATGAACCCAACATTCGAGATTTATTGTACAAGTTTTTTTCTCGTGAAGGCTATCAGTGCTTTGTAGCTAAAGATGCCGAAGAAGCCACGGCAATTCTCAAAAGCAAAAAGCCTGACATCGTTTTTTTGGACATCAAATTGCCCGGAATCGGCGGAGTTGACATTCTCAAAATGACCAAGCAATACGACCAGGATGTTTCCGTTGTAATGATTTCCGGGCACGCCGACGAAAATACGGCCAAGGAAACGTTGCAACTCGGCGCCTTTGAGTACATCTGCAAGCCCATAGACCTGGAGAGAATAAGAGAGATTTTGGCACAAATAGAAATTGCGAAATTCGCGAACAATGCTTTGTAGACAAAGATCTCTTGTGGCAAGATGGCTCTTCGCTGCTATCCTGGTCTGGGTTTTTGGCAGGCTTCCTGGTCTGGGATTAGCGCAGGATGGCCAGATTGCCAAAATAGAAGGTACCGGAACCGGTGCAGAGACTTTAACAACGACTTCTGCTACCCTTGACGATTACCAATTAGGGATTGGTGATGTGTTGGCCATTACCGTGCAGTCAAATTCAAGCTATTCGAACAAATACCGCTCCGAAATTACCACGGGGGTTAACGGCGACGGCAATATTTTCATCGATCTCATAGGTGATTTTCCTGCGGCCGGGTTGTCGGTGGGCCAGCTAAAAACGGCCTTGACGGACACGCTTAAAACTTACATAAGGAAGCTCCAGGTTTCCGTGGATGTAAAGGAGTTTAAGAGTCAAAAAGTGACGGTGTTCGGTGAGGCTAAGAATGGCATCTATCCATTGAAAAAGGCTACGCCCATAGCGCAATTCATGTCTTCAATAGGCGGTTTTTCGGACCGGGCCGATCTCTCTGAGCTGCAGGTCGTTCGTTCCGATGGAACGCTGCTTCAAGTCGATCTCAACAGGCTAATATATGAGAAAGACCTGAGCCAGAACATTTTATTAAGGGGCGGTGATCTGATTATCATCCCGGCCGTCGGGAAAAACAAGGTGCTGGTATTGGGGGCAGTCAGGGCTCCCGGCCCTGTTTATATTAAGAACAAACTGACAGTCATGGAAGCCTTTGCCCAGGTTGGCGGAGGGGCTACCACCGCCAATTTACACGGTGTGAAGGTGATCCGTTACCTAAAGAGCGGCCCACAAGTCTTTTCTGTGGATTTAGAAAAAGCAGTCAAAAAGAAGGACGTGAAGTCCAACATTTTGCTCAAGGATGGCGACATCATTTTTGTACCCCAAAAGGGTGATGCGCTCAACAGCGTCAACAAACTCTTGGCAATGATTATCCCATCCCTGCAGACCGTTTTGCTGATTAAAGCACTGAATTGATCGGATGGCTCAATATGAAGTAAATCTCAGAGACTATGTTCGAATATTACGCAAGCGTAAAAGTATAGTCTTGTTCTCGACCACCGCCATCGGGCTGTTGAGCTTTGTCTTTGCCTACCTCCAGCGACCTGCCCCTACTTACAAATCCGTTGCCAGTGTCAAGATTGAGCAAAGCGGAACGATGAGCGGCCTTTATATTGAGACCGTCACCTGGAACGCAGAAGACTATTTGGCAACCCAGGCTGAAATCATCAAGAGTTTCCCGATTATGGAGAAGGTTGCCAAGAAGCTTAATTACATTGACTCGACCCTGAGCACGGAGGCTATTCGAAAATCACCCAAGTATGTCAATCTGATCCTGGGTTTGCAGTCTCGAGTCACCGCGGCCCAGGAGGGTGAAACCAACATAATCGACATTTCCGTCATAACCGATGGTCCCGACAAGTCAAAGCAACTGGCCAACGCCGTGGCGGAGGTGTACATCGCTGAAAATACTATTGAGCGCAACAAAAGAGCCATCAATGCTTTGACTTTCATACAAAACCAATTGAAATTGGTGGGCGAACGTCTCGAAGAGGCGGAGGAGTCGGTGAGAAAGTTCCGGGAAGATACGGATCTGATAACCCTGGAATATGAAGCTGAGTCTGTGTTAGACGGGTTAAAGGAAGCTGAAGCAAAACTGCACCAACTTAAGCGCGAGCACGAGGATCTGCGCATGCTTCTGCAACAGGCCAGAAATGATCAGGCCCTTCCGGAAGTGGTATTGGCTAATTTTACCCTGGCTGATGAATACAGTTCGTTGGCCAGTCTGCGGCAAAAACTGACAGAGCTAAGATTACAGAAGGACGACCTCCTGGATGTCTTCACTGAGAAGCATCCGGCCGTGCAAGAGATCGATGTAAAAATTGAAAAAATAAAAAGAGGCATCATCGGTGAGCTGAAATCTCTGGAAGAAAGCTATATTCACAAAGAGCAATTGCAACAACATGAAGTTGAGCAATTGCGCAAAAAATACCGTGCCCTGCCCAAGAGCGGTCTTCAACTGAAAAGGCTGCAACGTCGGGTTACCATTAACGATGAAGTCTATTCGTTTCTATCCTCGAAACGTCAGGAGGCCCTGATTCAAAACGCTGAAAAGATTGAAGAAGCCACGCTGGTGCGTCCTGCGCTGGAAGGCGCTCTCATGAATCCACCGACCTCAGCAAAAGCGGTTGCTTTCGTCGGCGTATTCATCGGCGGCATGTTAGGCCTGGTCTTCGCATTTATTTACGAAACCCTGGACACTTCCATCGGAACCATCGAAGATGTGGAAAAGTATCTGGAGCTTTCAGTGGTTGGGGTCATTCCGTTTATCGACACCGAAGAGATCATTGCCAAAATGCAGCAGGAGCACTCCCTGGGTCAAGTGCGGGATCGTGACATAGAATTCAATGCTCATCTGATTTCTCATTTTGCGCCTAAGTCTTCTGTGGCGGAAAGTTATCGAGCCTTGAGGACTTACCTGCAATACATTCTCAGCGAAAAGAATGTGAAGAGTTTTACCATAACGAGTTCGTCGCCCAGTGAGGGCAAGAGCACCACCGCGGTAAACCTTGCGTTGACCTTCGCCCAAATCGGCAAGAAAACCGTGTTGGTAGACGCCGATTTGAGAAAACCCAAGATCGCCACAGTTTTTGGCCTGGACAAGGAACCGGGATTGTCCAACATAATCCTGGGCACCTCCAAATGGCGAGACACCATTAAATCGGTCACCGACATCATGATGGGACGCATGGGTTTGAAGAACATCATCATGACCCCGGGAATCGACAATTTGTACATCATCACTGCCGGTCGTATTCCCTTGAATCCCTCGGAACTGTTGAATTCCTCGAGCATGACTGATTTGATTGCGGAGTTGGAAAACGAATACGATGTGGTGATCCTGGATACCACACCGGTTCTGCCAGCTTCGGATGCAGCGGTTTTGGCGCGCAAGACTCAGGGAGTCCTGTTGGTCTACAAAGTTGGTAAGGTGGCCAGAGGTGCTCTCAAACGTGCCAAGACTCAGATTGAAAACGTCAAGGCGAATGTGCTTGGCATAGTTTTGAACAGTCTTAGAGCTGAGATAAGTTCCGATTATCACGATTTTCGCTATGGAGACTATTATGCGTACGGGGACAGTCATGGTTCTGAACAGATTAACCAGGATCGATCTTTCGGTGGCTTCTTTGACAAAATCACCCAGGCATTTAATTTTGGCTCCGCAAGTAACCTCAAGGAAACCATGAGAAAAAAGCTTAACAAGTTGAATTTTAAACCCATTCTAAGGATTTATAAGTTTGCGAACAAGTTGCACTTTTGGTTGTGGTTCATCTCGGTCGTGGCGCTCGGGTCGGCTGGAGTCGTGTCAATTCTTTGGACATCTCATGCTCCGTTCTTGAAAAAACAGAAACGAGATATTGGTACAGGTTCTGAGGACATTTCGGTGCCCCCACCTGCTCAACCCATCGTCGTGGCCAACGCCGAATTGGACAAGTCAGGCCATCGGCTTGTTGGACTCGAACAAGATTTATTGAGGCATGAGGAGGGTGTTGTGACTTACAGTCCCTATGTTCTCCGGCTGAATCAATTTGAAAGCGAGAAGGAAGCGCGGACAGCATTGCAACACACAAAAGAAAAAGGATTCCTGAGTTTCATGGATCTGGAATATGCAGCCCCCGGGCGATTCCTCTACAACGTATATGCTGCTGGCTTTGCCTCCTACATGGAGGCCCAAGCAGCAGGTCAAATCCTCGAGGACGCACACTCTGAAGCAGAGGTGCGCATTCAGAAGCGGCCGTTTGTGATCTCTATCCGTTCTCAGAGTGCAGGGCCGAAGTCTCAGGAGATATTTTCGGCGCTGGTGGCGAAAGGCTATTTCCCTTACCTGATCCGTACCAGCCATGCAGCCTGGCCCCAGCATCTAACCGTGGTGGCAATCGGCGCTTATGCAGACAAAGCGGAGGCGAAAACAGTACAAAACCTGTTGCTATTGGATGGCTTTCAAAGCGAGATCGTAGTTTTGGCACGGAATGTTCTGCCTGGTGCTGTGGTGCAAAACTGACGTAAATACGCAGATGTCATTTGCTAACAAGATGCATAGAATTTGGAAATTCAAGAAGTTAAAGCGACGCAAGAAGAGGCTTCTGGTCCTGTTGACCATTTGTTTGATTTTTGCGATCCTGAGCCTTTATGTCGCCAATTTCTTTGGTGCTTTCTCGCGCTACAGCGGCGATTACTACGATCCCAAGGATTTTGAGCGTGCCAGCACAAATCAGTAAACACCTGTGAAATTTGCACCATATCGACAAAGACGATGTACTTGGTCCAAAGCAAAGCGCTCCTAAACGCCCTGTTCTTGCTACTGGCAGTGTTTACTGCTGTCTTGATTTCTAACCTGGGTCCCACCATTTCTCTGGCGATAACTCTGACCGGGGTCATTTTTGTCATTTCATTCGCCAGCACTGAAATGGCCCTGTACTTGTTGATTTTTTCCATGCTTTTGTCTCCTGAGTTTGGTTCCCGGGGTACAACTGGTGGTGGCGCTACCATCCGGGTCGACGACTTTTTATTGATTATTATTGGCTTTAGTTGGCTGATAAGAATGGCGATATATAAGGAATTGGGATTGTTCTTAGAGACCAAACTCAATCGCCCCATCCTGTATTTCGTAGTGGTGTGTTTTTTTGCAACGGCTATCGGCATGATTAGCGGCCGGGTGGCCATTGTCACTGGCTTTCTCTTCGTCATTAAATATATTGAATACTTCGTGATTTATTTTATGGTGACCTTTTACGTAAAGGAGAGGAAGCAAGTCAGAAACTTCTTGCTGGCGATGTTCCTTACCTGCATTGTGGTCTGCCTGGTCGCCATGTGGCAGATTCCCATGGGGGAACGGGTAACGGCTCCTTTTGAAGGAAAGGGCGGCGAACCTAATACTCTGGGAGGGTACCTGGTTTTCATTTTGGCCTTAACCCTTGGATTGCTTTTGCAGTTGCCGGACAACCGGCGGCGACTCTGGTTAGGTGGATTTTGCGTGGTCATCTTTGTTCCATTGTTGTTCACGCTGTCCCGCAGCTCATGGGTGGCCTTAATACCCATGTATCTCATCTTTATCATTGCGACGCACCACCGCTTGGCCTTGTTGATGGTATTGGTCGTGGGGGTTCTGGCAGCGCCTTTCCTGATGCCAAAGAGCATCAAAGAACGGATCGAGTATACGTTTCAGAACAAGAAAGTTGTTGAATGGCAGGAAAAAATAGGCGATGTGACGTTGGATACCTCTTCTTCGGCCAGAATCCACGATTGGCGGGAGGCCTTGAGGGCTTTTCTGAAGCATCCAATTTTTGGGTACGGCATCACAGGCTGGCAGTTTGTCGACAATCAATACATTAGAACCCTGGTCGAATTGGGCCTCCTGGGACTTTGTGCTTTTCTGGGGCTGCTGTACGTCATTTTGAAAGAAGTCTGGCACATCTACAAGAATGTGAGAACACCTTTTGCCAGAGGGCTTACCTTAGGCCTGTTTGCTGGAACCATTGCCTTGATGACGCACTCGTTTGGCACCAACACGTTCATTATTGTCCGCATTATGGAGCCGTACTGGTTTGTGATGGGAATGGTTCTGGTCCTGCCCCTGGTAGAATTCAACAGAAACGGCGCACAATCGGCGTGAGGGGTCCAGTGCAAAACACTACAAAACAAAGTCGACCTGTGCGACAAGAGAGGCTGGTTTTCGGCAGCCCCAAAATTGAAGAAGCGGAAATCGCTGAAGTGGTAGACTGTCTGAGGTCAGGTTGGCTTTCTACCGGACCCAGGGTGAGCCGCTTTGAGGAAATGTTCCGTCAATACATTGGTTCCAGCACGGCCGTTGCTCTGAATTCTTGCAGTGCGGGTTTGCACTTGTCTCTCCTGGCTGCTGGCATTGGGCCGGGTGACGAGGTGCTTACCTCACCGATGACCTTTGCGGCTACGGCTAACAGCATTGTACACGTGGGTGCCAGGCCAGTCTTCGTAGATGTGGACTTGCCTTCCATGACCCTGGATCCGAACCAGCTCGAGGCAAAGATTACCCCGCAGACCAAAGCGATTGTACCGGTTCACATGGCTGGCCGACCGTGTGCCATGGATGCAATCATGGAGATCGCAAACAAACATGGTCTGTGGGTGATTGAAGATGCTGCCCACGCTTTGGAAAGCGTCTACAAAGGGAAAAAAATCGGCACCATCGGCGACTCCACCGCTTTTAGCTTCTACGTCACCAAAAACCTGGTGACCGGCGAGGGCGGCATGGTCACCACCAGGCATGACGATTGGGCAGAAACGATTCAGGTGCTGTCGCTGCACGGCCTCAGCAGAGGGGCCTGGCAGAGATTCACCAACCAGTCAAAAAGGCACTACGAGGTCATTTCGCCGGGCTTTAAGTACAACATGATGGACTTGCAGGCAGCCCTCGGGATTCATCAGTTAAAGCGAGTCGAAGAGTACTGGAAAGCTCGCAGAAAAATATGGCAAGCGTATGACCAGGCCTTCGCCGATCTGCCGGTCGTGACGCCGGCGCCGGTCAGCGCCGATTGTAAGCATGCGCATCATTTGTACACCCTGTTGCTGGATTTGAACAAAGTTACTGTCACTCGCGACGCCTTTAGACAGTTGCTTGATGAAGAGGGGATAGGCACTGGAATCCATTTTACGGCCTTGCATCTGCACCCTTACTACAAAGAAACCTTTGGCTACCAGCGCGGCGATTTCCCCAATGCAGAGTACCTCTCGGATCGCACCCTGTCGCTGCCCCTGTCAGCCAAGTTGACGGAACAAGATGTGGACGATGTGATCGCGGCCGTTTGCAAAACTCTGAGAAGATGCTCTAAGCGTATGGCGGCTGGCGTCTTTGCCGGGTTGGAAAACACGCCAGCCTTTTCTAAGGAAGGTTAGGGTCTTTTTAAGCCAATTGAAAGCTGACTTCCTGCAAGAGGGATGCTGGCAGTACGTAACTCGACATTTATGTCGAGAAATTAGCCTTGAGCCCTGCGACATGAATGTCGCGATACGAACTCTGCACGGGCTTTTTGGACAGCTCCATGGGCTGTGCAAAAATATCCAGCGGCGGCCTGATGGCGTCAACTTAAGGGGCGTCTAACCACTCTATTGTCACCCCGAGCGGAGTCCGGCAGTTGCCGGACGTAGTCGAGGGGTCTGATTTAGGCACAAACCAGATTTCTCCCCGGCGGCTGCCGGGTCGAAATGACAGTTTGGGCGCTTAAGTTGACGTCAATGGGCGGCGGCCGGCCGGCTCCCCCGGCGCTTATTTTTGCACTACAACTTAAGGAGCGTTTCTTAAAAGCCCCCACAATCCTGATGCAGCGGGATTGCTTTAAATGTCGGAAACGCCCCCACAATCGCGACGATTGCGTTACGTACAACAGAGCGTTTCCTAAAAGAGGAAACTGATTAGTTTTTGTTGACGATATGTTGAACGACCTGAGGAAATTGTGGAAGTACCGTGAACTCCTAATTAGCCTGACTCTGCGTGAAGTTAAAGTTCGCTACAAACAGGTTTATCTGGGATTTGGTTGGGCAGTTTTGCAGCCACTGGTTCTAATGGTGGTCTTCACCGTGGTTTTCACGAAATTTGCCCACATCGCGACCGGGGACATCCCGTACCCGCTGTTTGCTTATTCAGCCTTGTTGCCCTGGTCGTTTTTTGCAGCTTCGATCTCCTTCGCAATTCCCAGTCTGATCTCGAACACGAACCTGGTGACCAAGACCTATTTCCCCCGCGAAATCATACCGTTCGCAACCATTGCGGCGTCTCTGGTGGACTTCTTGATCGCCTCCACTATCTTTGTTCTGATGATGGTTGTTTACCAGTTGCCGCTCTCCAGGCTTTTCTTGCTCATTCCTGGTGTGATGCTGGTGCAAATCCTGTTTGCTGCGGGACTCTCCCTGGCCGGAGCAGCGATCAACGTATTCTATCGCGACGTGCGCTACATCGTGCCCATCGGCTTGCAAGTGTGGATGTTCCTTTCCCCGGTTATCTATCCACTGACAGCCGTCCCGGACCACCTGAGGTGGGTTTATTCGCTCAATCCCATGGTCGGCATCATCGAGTCGTTTCGCACGATCTTGCTCTACAGACAACTCCCAGATGTGAAGATCCTCGCGCCTGCCGTGGTTGTCTCTGTACTCCTGTTCGCCTGCGCTTACTGCTTCTTCAAGAAACAAGAGATGAAATTCGCGGATGTGATCTGATGGTCGTTGCCGAGTTAATTGGAATATCGAAGAAGTACAGGTTACAGCGGCATCGCGCAAATTCGTTGCGGGATGCCCTCCACCGTTTGGTTAGAGCCCGGCTGCGGCGCCAGGACGGGACTGGTGCGCAGGAACGTGACTTTTATGCTCTGCGGGACGTCTCGTTCAAAATCGAAGCTGGCGAGAGTTTAGGTGTGATCGGAGCCAATGGGGCTGGTAAGAGCACGGTGTTGAAGCTGCTGGCCGGCATTACCGAACCGTCTGCCGGGGAGGTCGTGGTACGCGGTCGAACGGCTGCACTCATCGAAATCGGCGCTGGCTTTCATGGCGATCTGAGTGGGCGGGAGAACATTTTTCTCTACGGCAATATCATGGGCATGCGCAGAAGAGAAATCCAGACCAAATTCGACAGCATTGTTCAGTTTGCTGGACTTGAATCCTTCATCGATCAGCCGGTCAAGCGCTACTCTTCCGGAATGTACGCCCGTTTAGGCTTTAGCGTGGTGGCTCACATGAATCCCGAGTTGCTTCTAATTGACGAAGTTCTGGCCGTAGGGGATGTCGGCTTCCAGCGCAAGTGCTTGCAGCGGATGCAGGAGTTACGGCGGTCGGGTTGCGCCCTCGTCTTTGTCTCCCACAACCTGGCAGCGGTCGAAGCGGTTTGCGAAAAAGTGCTGTGGCTGGATCAGGGTCGGATGGTTTCGCAGGGCGCCACGCTTCAGGTTCTGGGGGATTTCAGGACCGATCTCAGCAATAAGCCTTCTCAAAGGTGGAAGAACTCGGTTTTTCAGAATCGCTCTGGCAGCGGCGAAGTACGCTTCACAGGCGTAGAGCTGCACAACCACACTGGCAATCTAAGAACGGGCAATTCCGTCAGGGTAGTGGCGACTTATTATGCAGACCAGAAAATACAGAATCCGACCTTCGCATTGGCGCTATTCTCTGACGAGGGCATTCGCGTATTTTCCACCAACACCAAGGTGCACGGCGATGGTCCGGTCAGCATTGAAGGCGAAGGAAAACTCGTCTGCCACCTGGAGAGCCTACCGCTTCTTCCTGGCAATTATTTCTTGAGACTGAGCATTTCTGATGATCAGGCTCTGGTGCATTACGATTATTTACCGCAAGCGCTCAACTTCACGGTTAGCAGCAATCCCGAAATAAGCCAAAGAACCCACATGGACAGAAGCTGGGGCCTGGTTTACCTGCCAACGAAATGGCGATTTAAGAATGGGGCTGTCGATTGATTCTAACAAGGGACAACAAAAAATCCTGTGGTGGCGAAGCTTTGGGCTACTTCGAGCAGCGTGAAGTTTGGCACCCGCTTTTGGACAGGGATCCTTATTTCAAACAGAAAGCCAGGTTCCTGCTGTCGATGGTCCCCAGGGAGGAAGAAGTCGTCCAAGACATGGGCTGCGGCAACCGAAGCTTCCAGTGGAAAACGCACCCCAAAATTGTAGCTATTTTGGATGATCTGAACCGCTTCCAATTCAAATCGGCAAAAGCCAGGAATCCTTATTGGATCGTTGCTTTGTATGCGAGAAACTGAGCGTTCCAAGTTGCGAAAAGTGCTGTTCATCGCCTATTTCTTCCCGCCGCTGGGCGGCGGCGGCGTTCAGCGGGCACTCGAGTTTGTCAAACATTTGCCGCAGCACGGATGGCAGCCCATGGTGCTGACGTCTGACACACAGGACTATCACGCCTGGGATCCCTGCCTGTTGCAGCAATTGCCCGCACAGGCTCGAGTGGTAAGAGCCCATGTTCGCAACCTACTACCCGTTTACGAATGGCTGTACAAACTGCGGTTGAACAGACTCGCTCACTTTTTACGCCGGCACGAGAATGGGTTCTTGATTCCTGACCGGCACGTGGGGTGGTATGGTTTTGCCCGCAAGCGCGGTTTGCAAATGGTCGCGGAAGAGGAGATCGATTTGATCTTTAGCACGGCCCCGCCGTACACTGCACATCTGGTGGCGAGCTTTCTCAAGCGTCGGACGGGTTTGCCCTGGGTTGCCGATTTCAGGGACGAATGGTCGGATTACGGGTTCATTCAGCGTCCCTTCGGAGTCCGACAACTGCAACGACGCTGGGAAGCCCGCGTCCTGGCGCAAGCCGACAGAATCACGACGACCACGCCCTGGATTACCGGCCTGCTGCGGAACAAGCTGCCGCAGCATTCGAACAAATTCTCGACGGTCACCAACGGCTTTGATCAGGAAAACTTTGGCCAGGAAAGTCCCAAAAGCAAATCCGCCAAATTAGTGCTCACCCACGCCGGCTCTTTTTATGGCCATCGCGTCCCCGACGTGTTCTTGCAAGCTCTGGCGCAATTGCTGCAAGCCGGAAAAATCAAGGCCGCCGAAATAGAAATTCAGTTTGTGGGAAGTCAGCCCAGCCAGCGATTGCTCAAGTGTCTGGGCATTGAGCATTTGGTGACTTACAGCGATGCGTTTGTTTCGCACAAGCAGGCTCTGGCAAAGTTGCGCGCCTGTACCGCGCCAGTGTTGATGCAAAGCAACGAAGGGCGAAGGTGCATTCCCGGCAAGGTCTACGAGTATTTGGCCCTACACAAGCGCATTGTGGCATTGGTACCCAGGCCCAGCGCTGTTGCCTCGTTACTCCAATCCATGCCAGGGGTCTACCTGGCTGAGTTTAATAATAAACAAGAAACTACCGATATAATCTTAAAGCTGTTCGACGATTGGAAAAACGCGAACGGTCCATTCATTCAAATCCGCGAAACCCTTGGTCAGTTTGAATATGGTGCCCTGACAGGCAGGTTGGCTCAGGTGTTTGACATGCTTACAGAAACCCGGCACAATTCCTCGACCCCGGAAAGAGGCCTCCGGTCGTGCAGCAATACTTTGGAATCTGAACCATGGACTTAGGTGGCATCGATGCCTTTAAGATTTTGCTCCGCGAAATGAACCGGCTGGGCTGGTTCAGGGGGGGGTTGAAATTCCTGCTGCAACGCCGTGAAACATCCAGGGTTGCCCGGGGTTTGCTCAAAATTTGTTTAACCAGCGATAATGTCTTCGAAAAGGTCATCGACAGGTTGGCTGCGGATTGCGCGGGAAATCTGCCGCCGCACAAGGTCTACGCCGAGTCTACCAACGCCTGCAACGCGAAATGTGTCATGTGTCCCCGAGATGAAATGACGCGAAAGATCGGCATCATGGAGCTGGAGCAATTCAAAGAAATCGTCGACCAGAGCGTGGCCATGGGGGTTCGAGAGTTGCGCTTTCACAACTACGGCGAGGTGATGATGGACCCGCGCCTGGGCGAGAAGATTACCTACGCCAAACAGGCCGGCATTCCGATGACGGCTCTGTACACCAATGGTTCTCTGCTCAATCCTACAATGGGGCAGGCCATTTTAGAGGCCGGGCTGGACAAAATGTTCGTGAGCATCGATGGTACCGACCGCGAAAGCTTCGAAAGAATCAGACTGCGCTTGAAATACGACCAGGTTGTGGGAAACTTGCGCAGTTTCCTGGAATTGCGCCACGCCAGAGGGCTGAAAAAACCTTACACCGAGATTGTGGTTCTGCCCATCGAGTCCAGCAATGGCGCGATTGAGGAATTCAAGAAGCGCTGGGAAGGTGTGGCGGACCGCGTGCGTGTTTCAGTAGTACACGATTTTTCCGGTCAGGGGACAGATCAATATGTGAGCAAGAAAAATGCCGCGGCCGTGGCAGTGAAACGCATCCCTTGTTACATGCCCTGGCGCGACATGTACCTGTTGTGGAATGGCGACGTCACGCTTTGCTGCCTGGATTTCGACGGTAAGCACCGCTTCGGCAATAGCGCCGAGAAGTCTTTGCTGGACATTTGGCAAGGCGAAGAGATGCAACAGCTCCGGGACCAACACTTAACCCGCCGCTGGGATGAGTTGAGCCTTTGCAGCTCCTGTCACGTCAATGTGTACTGGGATTTTGATTCAAAAATCGAATGCTTGCGAAACTGGCTATGATTCAGAGCGTCCGAATGTGAAACAGCCAATCATCGACAACCGGACCACAAAGCCCGCGGTGGCGCACGTCGTCAAGGATTATCTGGGGATTTCTGAGACTTTCATTTACAACGTCATTGCCCACATTCGAAATTATGATTGTGCGGTGTTTACCGATCGAACTCAGAATCTGGAACAGTTCCCGGTTTCCAGGATTTACTGCGCGTCCTCCGCCAGGAAATATTCCTGGCAGTGGTTAGTGAACTACCTGGATTATTTGCTCTCGGACAGAGCAGCATATTTTGAGCAAAGAGTGTATTTTAGAAAGCTCATGAAGCAAAACCATGTGAAGCTGATTCATGCTCATTTTGCTCCGCAAGGGGTGCAAATGTTGTTCTGCCGGCAGGCCTTGAACATTCCTCTGGTAACTTCTTTTTACGGGTACGATATGTCGCGCTTGCCGCGTGACCAGCAGTGGTGTGATCGACTCAAGCAGTTGTTTCAATACGGCGATTTGTTTTTAGTCGAGGGGCCGCACATGCAAAAAGGATTAGAGGGACTGGGTTGTGCGGCGCACAAAATCAGGCTGCAACCCATTGGTCTGGACTTGAAGCAGTACAAATTCAATCCGCGCACTGCGCCGAAAACAGACTCCCCAACGAGAATCCTATTTTGCGGGCGATTTGTGGAAAAGAAAGGTCTGCAATACGGTTTGCAGGCTGTACAAGCGGTGATTGACGAGTTTCCGGACGTGGAGTTTCGCGTCATCGGGGACGGGGAGCAAAAAAGCAACCTTGACCGATTTGTTCGCAAGAACGGGCTAAAAGAGCGCGTCACGTTTTTGGGCTACCAGCCGCATGCTGAGGTCCTCGCTGAAATGCAACAGGCCCATCTGCTGCTGCAGCCAAGCGTCACTGCCGCAGATGGTGACAGCGAGGGGGGAGCCCCAACCGTGCTGTTAGAGGCGCAAGCTCTGGGACTGCCCGTGCTTTCAACCCGGCACGCCGACATACCCAACGTGGTCCAGGATGGCAAGAGCGGAATCCTGGTGCCCGAAAGAGATGCCAGGGCGCTGGCCAATGCCTTGAAGAGCCTGTTAGGCAATCCTAACTCCTGGACTGCCATGGGGCACGCCGGTCGCGAATATGTCGAACGCTTTCACAACCTGGAGCCTTTAACACAAAAACTGGAATCTTATTACTCCCAATTGTTGCATGCAGAAACTTAACATACTCTATCTCCTGGCCGATCACGGCCATGACTTAACCCTGAACCAGGGCTTTCAAGTGCATGTCTGGCAGATTCTGAAAAACCTTGAAAAGCTCGGCCATGCTCCTTTTCTCCTGACCATCAATGAAAAAAAAGTCCTGCCTGACTTTGCAAGATATGAGACGGTCGCCCACCTTTATTTTCCGCTGGTACATAGGCTCATGCCTTATACGGGCATGCTGGACAGCCTTCGGGTGGCCAGGGCCATCAGAAGACGCCATGCCACAGCGAAATTTGATTTGATCCACGAGCGCTACGGTCTCTATTCCTTTGGCGGTGCCCTTGCTGCAAAATGGCTTGGCATCCCTTACCTCTTAGAAGTCAATGCGCCCGCCATTGAAGAAAAGGTCCTGTTCGGGCCGCCTCTTACGGGTGCACAAAGAGGTGTAGCTCGTTCCATAACCAGGATCAACCTGAAGCATTGCGATGCCATCATAACCGTTTCCCGATTCTTGAAAGGGAAGATCGTTCAGGCGTGGAATGTGCGGTCTGAAAAAGTTCTGGTTTTGACCAATGCTGCCGACAGCGCTTTGTTTCGCTTGAATGGCAGACATGAAAATCACGACAGTGACGGAAAAAGCAAGAAGTTGGTGATCGGCTACCTGGGCACCCTGCAACCCTGGTTTGGCATTGAAAACCTGCTTTATGCTTTTCAGATCGTCTCCCGTCATTTGCCCAGGGCCAGACTGCAAATAATCGGCGACGGGATGCAGCGTCCCGCGCTGGAAGCACTGGCCAAGCGCTTGAAGATAAAGTCTAAGACCACTTTTGTTGGCAGCATACCGCACACATCGGTTGGCAGATATTTGCAGGGGTTCGACATCGCTGTTGCGCCTTATCGACCGATCATCACAGGATTTTACGGTTCTTCGATGAAGGTGTTTGAATACATGGCCGCGGGCAAGGCCATCGTGGCCTCCCACATCGGACAATTGAGTGAGGTTCTCGAAAACAGAAAAACCGCCATGCTGGTAGAGCCGGGTGAAACCGAAGAGCTGGCCCAGGCCATATTGCGCCTGGCAAAGAATCCACGCCTGCGCGAGAATCTGGCGGTAGCTGCGCGCAACATAGCCAGGCAAAACTATAGCTGGGACCAGTATGCTCAAAAGTTAGAAGACATTTACAAGCGCATTCTATCGACGAGGAATGGTAGTGCCGGCAAATAAGAAAATTAAGGTGTTGTTCGCATTGGACAACTTGACCGTTGGCGGGGCGCAGCAACTGGTTTTGAGCCTGGTGCAATCTTTGGCACGAGATCGGTACGAACCGGTGGTTTGCACCCTTTTCAGTGGGCGCAGCCAAGAGCCTGAGCTGCTGTTTGACGCGGTTCGAGCAGCCGGCGCCAAAGCGTACCGGCTGTCCATCTCCGGATGGCGCGATTTCAAGACCTTTTGGCAGTTCAAAGAGATTCTTGCAAAAGAACAAATCGACCTGGTTCACAGCCACATGGTTCCCGCCGATTTTTGGAGCTCCCTGTTGGGAAAGCTGTGCGCTGCTCTGCCCGTTGTCTATACGCGGCACGGCATTTACTCATTAAACGGCCCCGCTTCGCGATTTCAGAATTTCCTGTTGAACAAAATTTTAGCGGACAGAGTTGTGGCCATTTCCGAAGCGGTCACGGACAATTTGTCCAAAGTCTGTGGAACCCCGGAAAAGCGGATCGTCCACATTGTTAATGGGGTGGACACTTGCGCGTTTAATCCCTCGGTTTCAGGTAAACGTATTCGAGAAGAATTGGGCCTGCAGCCAAATGATTTTGTCGTCGGAAACTGCAGCCGTTTCGAAATCAGAAAAGGCTACGATATTTTTTTGCGCGTGGCAGAAATGGTTGCCCGCGACCGTCCCAACGTAAAATTTTTAGCAGTAGGACACGGCAGTCAAGAACAAGCCTTGCGCGAGAAAGCCAGACAATCAGCTTGTGCTGACCAGATCGTTTTTGCACCCGCGCGGTTGGATGTACCTGAAGTACTGGGGACCATGGATGTTTTTTTGTTCACTCCCTACTTAGGCGAAGGACTGCCGTTGGTTGTTTTGGAGGCCATGGCCAGCGGTTTGCCAGTAATTGCCTCGAACATCGGCAGCAATCGAGAGATCGTGCAGCCCGGGGTCACGGGCTTTTTGCCGTTTCCGAAAAACTGGCAGGCAGAAACGGACTACCTGGATGGCCACCCCTTTGCAGAGAAAGTAGCCTTTTTTGCCGACAATCCCCCGGCCTTGAAAGAAATGGGGCGAAATGGTAGAAAGCTCATTTTAGAGAAATTTGACCAACGCACCATGGTAGAAAATCACCAGACGTTGTACGAAAGCCTGTTATGGACGACCTGAGAATCGCTTACATCCTCGAAGAACCCACCAGTTGGATTCTTGACGAAATTAAAGCGGTAGAACGCACGGGTGTGAGAGTTCTGGTCTGCTTGTGCAATTGGCAACGCGAAAACGAAGTGGACGAGCAGTTCTGGCAGGTGCGGGTTTCGGTTTGCCAATTCTTGCGTGCCCTATTTTACTTCCTGTCTCGATTACATCTCGAGTTTTTCTGCTTCCTTCTCAGCACCAAAGCAAAAATCGGGTTGCGCCTCACGGTTCGCCTGGTTTATTTTGCCTATGTTAGTCTCTTAAATGACATCAATCATATTCACGCGCATTTTGCTGCGACGGCCACCACCGTGGCGAAGGGCATCTCAAAATTGACCGGCTTGCCTTACAGTTTTACCGCCCATGCCTACGACCTCTTTAAAACCTCTGTCGACAGAAGGGATTTCGAGGAAAAAATTGTTTGGGCTGAATTCGTACGCACGGTTTCCCAGTTCCATTTGAACTACATTAACTCCATAAATGGCAAAGCAGCCACCTCCAAGATCAAAGTGTTGAGTTACGGGGTGGACACCGCGTGTTTCAGGCCCCGGCAAGTGGAACGGGAGCCCCAATTCACAATCCTGACCGTGGCCAATTTGGTTCCCAAGAAAGGCCTTTCCGTGCTGATCGAGGCCTGCGCCATCCTGTCCACTCAAGTCTCAAACTGGAAGGCGATCGTTGTGGGCGACGGTCCCTTGCGGGCAAGCCTCGAAAGGCAAATCGACCAGTGGCAATTGGCCAAAAGGATTGCGTTGCCGGGTGCGGTTGCGCATTCGGAATTGTGTGCCATTTACAATTCGTGCGACGTGTTTGTCTTGCCGTGCGTCAAAACGGCTGACGGAGACCGGGACGGCCTTCCCAACGTCCTCCTGGAGGCCATGGCCACCGGCAAGCCCGTGATCTCGACGCCGGTGGCAGGTATTCCCGAGCTGATCACAGACGGCAAAACCGGATTGCTGGTTCCGGAAAACAATGCCAGGGCCCTGTCAAATGCGATCGTTTGGCTGATGCGAAATCCCAACAAGGCTCAAGAGATCGCACAAGAAGGCAGAACCAGGGTGCTGGAAGAATTCAACCTGGTCAACACCGCCGAACGGCTCAATTTCTTGTTCCGGCAAACCTGCCTGCTTGCCAGGTGTAACGGAGCTTAGATTACAGAAAATAAAGACTTGATTGTTCAAAAATGGTGGAATTGCACCGATAATTTAAATGAACTTGCACCTTTAATCCGAAGGTTGCACCATCTCTGTGAAAAAAATGCTGAGCCGAATCTCATGAAAATTTTTTACCTTTGCTACGAGGATGTTGGTAACGCTGGCGCTGCCACAACTCACTTGCGGGAAGTCGCTGAGAACTTGCAATCGCTGGGGCACAATGTACGCATCATCGTACCCTTGTTGCACCGGTTTCGATTTCCCGTGCGGGCGGAGGTGGTATATGTGCCTCTTTTGCCGTTAGGCAGATTCAAGGAGCTGGGATATTACTTTTTTCTGTGGTTCACCTTGATCTCTCTTTGGCTCAAGAAAGGTGTGGACTTGCTGTACGTGCGGGAAATGACCCTCAACGTGGTGCCGTTTCTTTTTGCGAAACTGTTTAGGAAAAGAATAGTGGTCGAAATCAATGGTCTGTTGACCGAAGAGTTGAAGCTGGCCGGGGTTTCGAATTTCAAGATCCGAATTATTCGTTTCTTTAGAAGAATCAATCTGGCTTTAAGCGATAAGATCGTAACGGTCAGCAAGGGACTCAAACATCACATTGCCACGGAGTACGGGTACAGCAACGGCAAACTGGTGGTGGTTGAAAACGGAGCCAACCCACATCTGTTTGCACCGATGGACAAGCTCCAGGCCAGGCGCACCCTGCGGTTGGACGAAAACGGCTACTACTTGTGTTACGTGGGCAGCTTTTACCCTCACCACGGTTTGGAGCAGACCTTACTGATTTTTCAGCAACTATTGACCTTCCAGCCCGAAACCAAACTGCTGCTCATCGGTGACGGGTTGCTCAAAGGCAATACCTGGCAACGTACGCGCCAGTTGGGTATCGAGAACAACGTTCTGTTCTTGCACCAAAAGCTGCACACGGACATCCCGAAATACATTTGTGCCTCTGACGCCTGTCTTCTTCTGTTCAATGGCGGTCAGGGAAGGATCCCGGGCATCTCGCTCAAAATACTGGAATACATGGCATGTTCGCGTCCGGTCGTCGCTGCTGTTGGTGAGGAGTCGGGTAGATTCGTCCAAAGTCTCAACAGTGGCATCGTGGTCGATCCGCAAAATCCTGAGAAGGCTGCGATCTATATTCATGCCTTGTTGACCAATGAGACACTCAAGGAAAAACTGGGTGCACTTGGGCGGAATGCCATTGTAAGAAACTACACCTGGCAACACACCGCACAAAGGCTGCAAAACGTCTGCATCGACTTAATATGACTGTAAGCTACCAGGCCACGCTAATCATTCCAACCCTGAACCGGAAAGAGAGCCTCTTAAACACGCTGCGCAGCTTGTCAGGGAGCTTGCCACCCGATACCGAAGTTTTGGTCGTGGACCAGTCGTCGTCGAAAGATCGTGGTTTGTTAGCGGAGATTGAGGCTACCTTGCCCGTTGCCCGGTATTTTCATCACGAACACGTTGGATTGCCCGCGGCGCGCAACTTTGGTGTGGCTCAGAGCAAGGCTGAAATTGTGGCTTTCTGTGACGACGATGTGGAAGTTGCCGAGGGTTTCTTGCGGGCCCACTTAGAGAATTACCAGGACGCAAGAATCGGCGCAGTCGTTGGCCGGGTGCTGGGTGTTGAGTCAGAACCAGGCAAGAGGCTGGCGAAAGCTACCGGCAGAATCAGCCGTTGGTCCGGCAACCAAACCGACAACTTTGATTCCTTGATTAAACAAGAGGTAGACCACGGGCAGGGCTGCAATTTTTCCTTTCGCAGAAAGGTGCTGCAGCAAATCGGGGGATTCGACTGCCGCTTCGCTGGCAGCGCCTTCCTGGAGGACGCTGATGCCTGTCTCAGGGTGAAGAAAGCGGGCTACAAAGTCTTGTTTGAACCAGAGGCCACTTTGACCCATTACAAGAACCAAACGGGCGGTTGCCGTCTAAACAAACCGGAGCATTGGTACTACTGGTACGGTCACAATTTTGTGCTGCTGTTCCTGAAGAACTACTCCAGGCTTTCTTTGCCGTTCTTCCTTTTTTATCGTTTTGGCAACATTTTAAGAGGTGCCCTGGTGCATTCCAATGCCAATATTCTGAGACTTGGGCTTTTAGGCATGCTGAACGGTTACCATTCTTACAAAAATGGCAAAATCTGAAACACGAAATCCGAAGCACCTGGTTCTGCTGGTAACCAACGATTTTCCTCCCATCGTGAGCGGCATCTCTACCTACTTTTATCAACTGTGCAAGAGGGCCTCTTCCGACGGCCTGATTCTCCTGGTGCCGAGACAAAGCGGGGCGACTGTGGCCGCGGATTTTCCGGCTAAAATCATCCGACGGTGGTGTCCAGTAGGGGAGTCAAGAGTGGCAAAATACGTCAAGACTTTCTTAAATATCTTCTGGACTGTGGTTGCAGTCAAGCGCCACCCGATTGGCAAGATTCTCTGTGGGCAGATTCTCTCCAACGGCCTGGCGGGACTCCTTTGCAAGCGATGGTTTGGCTTGCCGTTCGTCGTCTTTGTCTACGGTTCGGAAACTCTGCGTTTAGGAAGCGGGCGTTTGGGTCGTCGCTTACTTCAGACGATTACCGCCCAGGCGGAGCAGGTAGTGGTCAACAGTGAATTCACCAGGCGTGAATATCTCCATTTTGGTGTAGCCAAAAGCAAGCTGGTAAAGATTTCGCCGGGCGTCGATGTCGAAATATTCAAGCCTGGAGACAAAAACAAGGCACTGCTTCGCCGGCTTCATTTGAATGGTGAAAAGATTCTTCTGTCCGTTTCTCGTTTGGATGAGCGCAAAGGTCACCGACAGGTTTTACACAGCCTCAAGCAATGGTCCGGGCAGCCGACCAGAGTCAAGTATTTGGTCGTTGGAACCGGTCGGGAGGAGGGCCGGCTCAAAGATCTGGTGCGTGACCTTGATCTCCAGGAGACTGTCGTTTTCACGGGACCGGTGCCGGACCAGGAGCTGGCACAGTACTATCGTCTGTGCGACATCTTCGTTCTGCCAAATTGCGAAACGCACCAGGACCCGCGCTTGCGGGGCGACTACGAAGGGTTTGGGATCGTGTTTTTGGAAGCAGCGGCCTGTGGCAAGCCTGTAATCGCCGGCCTTTCGGGAGGCGTGGAAGATGCCGTGGTGCACAACCAAACAGGACTCCTGGTCGAACCCCAGAACACACGTGAACTGACCGCTGCCATCGAGCGTCTGGTCGAAAATCCCGAGTTGTGCGCCAGAATGGGCCGGTGCGGTCGCAGGCGGGCTGTCGCCGAATTCAACTGGGACGACTTAGCCCGAAAATTCGAAAGGCTGCTATGCTAACGTTGGGCTGGATCTTTGGCCGCAACCATGACCGTGGTTTGCTGGGCCCGCTAACTTCAAAGATTCGTGAAGAGGCGGCGCAGCGCATTGGGGAGACGTCCGGCTCGGTTCTGGACCTCGGTTGTGGCAACGGACTGTTTTTCGACCTGCTCAACCAAAACGCAGAGGCGCACGTTTTCGGGTTGGACCGTTCCAGAGAACTGCTCGAGCAGGCCCGGGCGAAGATGAATCGGACACCGTTCAAAGCAGTCGACTTTCTCATTGGCGACGCTTTTGCATTGCCCTTCAAGACTAACCACTTTCAGCGTGTGGTTTGCTTAAACCTCCTGTTGAACCTGAGGGAAAAGTCTGACATTCATCGACTGTTGCGTGAGGTCTGGCGCGTTTGTGACAGCCGGGCGCGGCTCATCGTCGACATTCGCAATCTGAACAATCCAATCGTGCGAGTTAAATACTGGCTGCACCAATGGTACGGAAATTTCCCCACCAAAGCTTATGTAAGCGGTGAAATTGCCGAAATGTTAAAGCAAGTCGGCTTCAGAATTGTCGAGATTAAGCCCGTTGGTCCGGTGAGTTGGCTCATCCCTTTTGCTTATTTGATTGAAGCCGAAAAGTCAGACTGAGACTCGCAATGAAACGGCGGTTATTGCACCTTAGACGAAATTGGAAAACGCAGTGAACTTGAAAATCCCTTCGGCGGCGACACCGATTCGGTTGCACGATATTTCGGCAGGCCTGCGGCCGGCTATTCACTCGAAGGCTTCTGATTTTCGCGACATTTTTTCGGGATTTACCGGTCTTCCTTTTTGCTATTTTGTCAATTCAGGCACGGCGGCCTTTTACGTGATTCTGAAAGCTCTGAGTCGCCTGTCGCCTGCTAACGAGGTCATCTTGCCCGCTTACACTGCGCCTTCTCTGATCCTGCCGGTTCGAAAAGCGGGTCTTAGACCCGTGCTGTGCGATGTGGACAAAGAGAGCTACGGCTTTGACACCATTCGTTTGTCCCCACTGATCAATCGCAATACACTCTGCGTGGTGGTGGTGCACATGTTTGGCCTGCCTGGCGACGTCAGACAGGTCAAAGGCAGGCTCAAGAACAAGGGGGTCTTTATTGTCGAAGATGCGGCCTCTTCTTTAGGATCCGAAATCCGTGGTGCCAGGGCGGGTAGCCTGGGAGACGTGAGCTTTTTCAGCTTCAACCGCGGCAAAAACCTGACCACCTATTGTGGCGGTTGCATTGCCACGCGAATGCCGAGCATTGCCAACGAGGTAGAACAGGTTCTCAGTTCCGTCATAAGACGAAAACCCCTCTTTGACCTCCTGGTGCCGTTTAAATTGACCGTGCTGAGCCTGGCCATGCGGCCGCTTGTTTACACGGCTTTGTTTAAGCTCATCAGCCAATTTAAGCACACCCGGTTGCACTACGATTTCGATTGCTTTCAATTCACCAGATTTCAGGCAAAAGTTGGGAAAGCCCTGTTCCAGCGGTTGGAGCAGATCCGGTTGCGCCGTCATGAAAACGGCAGGTTACTGTTGCGCGGTCTGCAAGGCTTGCCCGGGCTGACCCTGCCGCGGGTCGATCCCAACACGTTTGTGGTGTTTAACCAGTTCCCGGTGCTGGTGGACGACCAGGGTGTACGCAAGGCGCTTTTGGAGAGATTGCTCGGGCTTGGTCTTGAAGCAACCACCCTCTACCCGGAACCGATGCAGAAAGTTTATCCCGAACTCAATTTGGGGGCAACTCAAGATTTGTTTCCAGTTGCTTCCTATATTGCCGAACATTTGCTCTTGCTGCCCGTGCATCCTTTGGTGCCAAAAGCCAGGTTGCAACAAGCGGTTGCGGTTTTTAGAAGCACTGTGCACGCGTTGTCTGCTTTGACACCCAAGGAACGACCGAAGCGTTTTTTAGAAGCAAGGGGCAAGTCATCCCGAGTAGGTCACTGCTGTTCAGGTGACCGTATCGAGGGGTGACGGGCGTCGCCCTTCGGTACGTCCCGACCCAAAAGCAGTCGGGATCTCAAACGGTGACCTTCTTTGAGAAGGTTACCGTTTAACAACCCATTGCAAAGAATCCCCCTTTGTGAAGGGGGACGGTTTTTGAAGCGTCCAGCAAAAAAACCAGGAGGATTTTATGAGCCGTCCTGAAATCCCAGGCCAAAGAGGCTGCTGGTCAGACATCCCTCTGATTTTCGCTCTGGACGAGCGAAAATTTGTCTCCCTTCAAAGGGAGAATTGGCTATGGAAAAAATCAGGCATCTGCCTGACGCAATCGAGACAATTGCGTTACGTACAAGAGAGCGTTTCCTGAAAGCGTGGTTGCACGTCCGTGTGTCCGCAGGGACCACTTTGAACGCGCTGGCTATTTAATGAAGTGTTGAAATGCTGCCCATTCGCAACATAAACCGAAACCTGCAAAAGGTGCTCAGTCAGCCACACTACGCATGGAGTGCGGCTAAGCAGCGCTTTAAATCCTATCTCTCTTACCGCTTCTTAAATGGCCGCAGCGCCTATCCTGAAACGCTGTCCTTTTTTTTGAACTACCGCTGCAACTTGCGTTGTCCCATGTGTGGTCAGTGGGGCGATTCTGGCGCGTTCAAAGATTTTTCTTCAGAGAAGCTCAAACAGAATCTCTCTTTAGATGCTGTCAAGGCCGTCCTTGAAGACGTCAAGGACTTCAAACCCACCATTACCCTGTTTGGCGGCGAACCCATGATGCACAAGGATTGGATCGAGATTCTGCGCTGCGTCAAGACCGCCGGCCTGAGGTGCAACATCGTAACCAACGGGACTTTGTTGAGCAAATACGCGGAGCCCATCGTCGACCTGCAACTGGATGAAATCATCTTTTCTTTAGACGGCCCGCGTGAGATTCACGACGCCATGCGTGGCAAGCCTGGTACTTTTGATCGCGCCCTGGAGGGCTTCACCAGGCTCAATGCCCTGAAAAGAGAGCAGAAACGCAAACGCCCGCTGGTCAATTTCAATTGCACGATTTATGAAAACAATTATCGACAGTTAGAGGCGCTGCTGGAAATCGCCGAGAGGGTCCAGGCCTGCTCCATCACGTTCCATCATCTGCTTTTCATCAATTCGGAGATTAACAACCGCCACAATGGCATCTTTGAGGCCCACTTTGGCCACCGTTGCCACGAATGGTCCGGGTTCGTGCGCGAGAATTTACCGGCCATAGATCCCGAGGTGCTCATCGAAAAAGTCAAGGCCATTAGCAGAACCAAGTCCCGGATTCGGGTAAACTTTTACCCAAATTTTACCCCGGCGGAGATTCGCAGCTACTACACTTCGTTCGAGTTTACTTCAACCAGTTATCGCAACCGCTGTCTCAGTCTTTGGATGGCAGCTTACATTTTCCCCAACGGCGACGTGCGGCCTTATCACAGCATGGATTACACGCTTGGAAATGTGCAGCAGAGCACCTTCAAAGAAATCTGGAACAACGAAAAGTTTCAAGTTTACCGCAGGTTTATTAAGAGGAACAGAAAATTCCCCGTGTGTGCCAAAGGGTGCACGGAGTTCTATCGCTATTGAGGATCTGAAATGTGGTAGTGAACGTTTGGTAACTTCAAGATTTCTCGTCGGGCCATGGCCTGACTGGAAATGACAAGGCGGCTGCAAGTGGTTGGCAGGCAGCACGATAGTTCAAGGTGCGTTTCTTAGGCGCAAGGTGCGAGTCATCCCGAGTAGGTCACCGCTGTTCAGGTGACCGTATCGAGGGGTGACGGGCTTCGACACGAAATGGGGCTGTCCAAAAAGGGATGCTGGCAGAACGTAACTCGACATTTATGTCGAGAAATTAGCCTTGAGCTCCGCGACATGAATGTCGCATTACGAACTCTGCACGGGCTTTTTGGACAGCCACACGGTTTTTGAAGCGTCCAGCGAAAAAACCAGGGGGATTTTAGGAGGCGTTCTGAAATCCTAAGTCACGGTTCGGGCGGTCAGACATCCCTCTGATTTTCGCTCTGAACGAGCGAAAATCTGTCTCCCCTCAAGGGGAGCATTGTACTCGCAATCGCGACGATTGCGTTACGAAGAGCACTGTGCGGGTCATCCCCTTCTCGTTCCAAAGTTTTATTTTGGAACGCAATTGGTAAAGAAGCTTCGATTCGATAGGCAGCTCGAACTCCTCGAAGCGGAGCTTCTTGGGCAAGTGCGTGGGGGTGTCCAAAAAGTCGCAAAAGAGTGGCTGTGTTGTCATTCCTGCGAAAGCAGGAATCCAGAAAAACAATAGCTTATAGATTCCCGCTTTCGCGAGAATGACAGAATTGGACAGCCCCACGAGAGCTGCGGCTTAAGTTGACGCCTATCGGTAGTTGACGGACCCTCTCGATTCTTGTAGAAAAGATTTAAGGTATATTGGCATTTGTTGCAATGACAAATAACACAACACATTTTTCCGAACCCGGGATCAAAAAGATTCTGTTGATCGTTACCAGGCTTGACAAGGGCGGTTCAGCCGAGTCTACCCTGTACCTGGCCAGGCGTTTGAAAGAACGTGGTCACCTGGTCCATTTGATTTCCGGCAGAACACAAGAGCCCGAGACCGATTTAGAAGCGTTTGCACAGCAAACGGGAGTTCCCATCGTTTTTCTTCCTTGTCTGCGACGCAACCTCAATCCGTTTCGCGATTTTCTGGCTTTCCTGAAACTCCTGGGCTTGATGAAGCGCATTCGGCCTCAGATCGTCCATACGCACTCTTCCAAAGCCGGCATTTTGGGCCGCCTGGCTGGTTGGCTGCTCAGGGTGCCTGTGATTGTGCACACGCCACACGGCCACGTCTTTTACGGCTACTTTAATCGGATTAAAACGAAGCTCTTTGTTCTCGCCGAAAGATGGGCCGCGCGTTTTACCGACCGAATTGTGGCCCTGACCGAACGCGGCAAGCAAGAGCACATGGCTTTAGGCATAGCCAGCGCTGACAAATTTCAAGTGATTCCTTGCGGCATTTCTCTCCAAAGGTTTCTGGCTTCTGCATCAACCAATGGAAGAATCAGAATGGAATTGGGTATTTCCGACCGCGAATTTGTCATTGGTTGGGCCGGTCGGCTGGTGCCGGTGAAAGGGTGTGAGATATTCTTGCGCGCCGGCCAGCACGTGCTGCGAAAGTTTCCAGAGGCCAGGCTCTTAATCGTCGGCGACGGGGTCTTGCGCAAGAGCCTGGAAGCACTTTGTGTGGAGCTTGGCATGGCCGACGCCACGCTGTTTGCAGGCATGCGAACCGACATGCCCGAGGTACTACGCGCTGTGGATTTGTTTGTGCACACTTCGTACAACGAAGGCTTGGGGCGCGTCATCCTGGAGGCCATGGCTTGTGGTGCGCCGGTCATTGCTACCGCGGTTGGCGGAGTGCCTGACCTCATTCAACCCGGCCGGACCGGATTCCTGGTTCCACCAGGCGATGTGTCAGAATTAGCTGAGAAGATCGGTGCTTGCATTCGCCAAAAGGACCGACGGACAAGCATTGTTGTGGCAGCCAGGAAGCAGTTACCATCATTTGATGTCGAAAACATGGTCAGCCAGGTCGAAGCCTTGTACCGAGAGATTTGGGATTCAAAGGTGTCAGCGAATTCATGAGACGAAGCCCCCAATTAACCGCTTTCTTCCTAATCCTAATCACAGTGGTGGGAAACTCCGTCTCTGGCCAGGAGCAATATGTCAAGTTGCGGGTAGGAATGCACATTGGTTCAAAAGTCAGCGACGGGCACTTTACCATTGAAGAAATCTCTGCCTTGTTGGCCAAAAACCATTTAGACGTTGGCATTTTGAATGATCATTTTCAGATGGAAGTCGAGTACGGATTGTTCCCCTGGCGAAAACTAATACGCAAAAGAGTTCAATTGCCTTCTGTGTGCTCTTTTGGCATCGAGAAATATTTAGCGGAAGTCAAACAAAGCCAGGAATCGGGTTCTACCTGTCTGTTGCCAGGCACGGAAGTGGCGGCGTTTTATTACTGGCAGGGCAATCCGCTGCGCCGGAATCTGAGGCTGCGCAATTGGCACCGGCACATGCTGGTGTTTGGCTTGAACTCGGCAGCGGATTTTGAAGGAATCCCCACGGTTTCCAATAATACCCCCTCACGTCTTTCAGCCCGCAGCTTGTTGGATTTGCTCTACACCGGGCTATTTCTTTGGGGGGTCAAGATTTTCAAGAAGCGGCGATTCAGGAAGGTATTTTTTCGGGGCATGGCCTATCGGGTGGCGAGCAACAAAAACAGATTCTCCGGTGCCGCACTAATGGTCGGGGTTTTGTTGTTTTTAGTCAACGATTTTCCATTTACCACAAAATTGTATTCCCCCTACCAGGGTGACCAGGGTGCTTTGCCTTACCAGCATTTGATCGATTACGTTATCGGGCACGGCGGTCTGGTTTTTTGGGCCCATCCGGAGAAAGGGCCGCACACTCAAATGGACGGGGTTGCAGTTGACACCGAGCCGTATCCGGAACTGCTTTATCAGACGCAGAAGTACACCGGCTTTGCCATCTTTTGGGAAGGTATGAAGCGGATCGGGTTGCCCGGTGGCATCTGGGATGACCTGCTTACCGAATACTGTCTGGGCCGCCGGGACAAACCGGTTTGGGCCGTGGGTGAGCTGGATTTCGAAGAATCAGCGCAGGATTCATTGCTCAGAGAAACCTCGACCATCCTGCTGGCTCGCAGCAGCAGCGTCGACGACATTTTGGATGCCTTCCGCAAGGGTCGCATGTATGCCACGCGGAATTTTGCAGCCGACTTTTTACAACTCGAGGACTTTTCGGTGTTTGGCAAGCAGGAAGCGTCAAAAGCAGTCATGGGAGAAACGCTGCACAGTTCGCAGGCCCCGCGGGTTCAGATCGGGGTCCAGGCTTCCAGGAGTTCCAATTTTACTGTGCAGTTGATTCGTGACGGCAAGATCATCGGAGAATTCAACTTCAATAAATCTTTAAAAAAAATGTATTTTGATGAAGATTTACCCCAAAATGGTCGACATTACTACCGTGTGTTCATCTTGGAAAACGACTGGGTGGTTTTAGCCACCAATCCCATTTTTGTCGATTTTGCACATTGAGGTCAGCGCCATGATTGTCGCAGTGCACCAGCCGCAATTCATGCCCTGGCTCGGTTACTTCCACAAAATGCAGGCAGCCGACGTCTTTGTGCTCCTGGACAATGTGCAGTTCAAAAAGAACGAGTGGCAAAACCGTAACCGCATCAAAACCGCTCAAGGGTGGCAGTGGCTGACCGTGCCAGTGCACCACCGGTTTGGTCAGAAGATTAACGAAACCAGGATTTGCTACGGAAGTCCGTGGCACGCCAAGCACCTGAAATCGTTGGAGACAAACTACCGAAGATCTCCTTATTTTGAGGCTTATTTTGAAAGAATTTCTTCCATTTATGGTGAACATTTCCGGAGTCTTTCGGAGCTTAACATCTTGGTTATCAGGGAGCTGAGCGCTTTGCTGCATATTGACACGCCGCTCATCGTTGCCTCTGAATTGGGCGAATTTCCGGCTGATGCGGACGAGCGTCTGATCGAACTCACGCGATATTTTGGCGGCGACACTTATTTGGCGGGCGTCGGTGGCCTGAGCTACATGAACCTGGACAAATATAAGCGGGCCGGAATTTCGGTGAAGTTCCAGAGTTTCTTACACCCGCAATACCCGCAACTCTACGGCCAATTCTTTCCCGGCCTGTCGGTTGTTGATTTGCTGTTCAACTGCGGGGTAAGTAGTCTGCACATCCTAACCAAGGATAAGGAGGAGCTGTATGAACATTCTGGCAATTGGGTCCCATCCGGATGATATTGAATACGGCTGTGGCGGCACCCTGATCAAATTCAACCAGGCCGGGCACAACGTGTTTTTATTCCTGGCCACCGACGGCAGACTCGGTGGTGTTCCGGAGGAGCGGCGGCGGGAACAACTTCGTTCAGGTCGAATCATGGGTACGCAGAGGATCTTCTGGGGTGAGTACGAAGACACCCGCGTGCCGGTTGCGCCGGAGACCATCGAGAGAATTGAGAGAGTGATTCGAGACATCAAGCCCCAATATCTATTCGTGCACTTTCCGGATGATACGCATCAGGATCACAGAGCGATTTCAAAGTGCGCTTTGTCTGCCGGCCGGTATGTTCCCAATTTCCTATTTTATGAAGGCCCCACAACGCAAAATTTTAATCCCACCATCTTCGTAGACATTAAAGAGGTTCTGGAGGCGAAAATCGAGCTTTTAAGGGCGCATGCCTCCCAGGTCAGCAGAACGAATATCGTAGATCTCACGATTTTAGAGAGCGCAAAATCAAACGTAAATTTTCGTGGAATTCAGGGCAGGGTTAAATATGCGGAGGCTTTCGTTTCACAAAGAATGTTAATCGATATTCCTAACAATGGTAATCATTCCACACTCACGACCCTGGCTTGACGAACACGATTCGCAGGCTGTGCAGGAAGTCTTGCACAGCGGCCAACTTGCCCAGGGCAGCAAGGTGCGTGAATTCGAAACGCGCATGGCGCAATTGATCGGCGTTCCGGATGCGGTGGCGGTCCACTCAGGCAGCGCTGCCCTGCACTTAGCCCTGCTGGCGTTGGGTGTGGGCGAAGGCGACCACGTCATCCTGCCGAGTTACGTTTGCAGCGCGCTCTTGAATGCAGTAAACGCTGTGAGGGCCGTGCCAATCGTAGTGGACATCGATCGTGAGACCTTCAACATCAGTAGCAAAGCAGTCGCTGACAAGATTTGCGAAAAGACCAAAGCCATCATCGTACCCCATCTTTTCGGAATGCCAGCGGACTTGGAGGCGCTGCGAAGATTTAACTTGCCTCTTATAGAAGACTGCGCTCAGGCATTAGGGTCCACCTATCAAAATCGGCCCGTAGGCAGTTGGGGGACGCTTGCGGTTTTCTCGTTTTATGCGACAAAAGTCATTACCACCGGGGAAGGGGGCATGGTCTTGAGCCAGTCGCGCGAACTGTTGGACAAAATTAGAGATCTAAGAGCATACGACAATCGGACCGAGTATCGCATGCGTTTCAACTATAAAATGACGGACTTGCAGGCCGCCCTGGGGATATCGCAGTTGTCCAAGTTGCCAAGAATCATTCAAAGGAGACGCACCATTGCCCGGCGCTATTTTCGTGAATTTGCCCAACTGCCGGTTCGGTGTCCTGCGGATTTGCTGGACCGCACCCACATTTTTTACCGCTTTGTGGTTAAAGTCCGCGGCAGACTTGCCAACATTCTCAAGGAAAGCGCCAGCCAGGGCGTGCAATGCCAGCGGCCTGTGTTCCGGCCTTTGCATCGCTATCTGAACTTGCAGGGCTTTCCAGCGACAGACGCTGTTTACCAAAAAGCGCTATCGGTGCCGATTTATCCGGCACTGCGCGAAGAGGAGATCGACAAAATTATCGCCTGTGTGAGAGAAACCATTGG
>JBHHYI010000010.1:0-47883 GCA_046757525.1 bacterium
TCTTGTTGCAGGTCAGCACTGTGCAGCCAGCAAACAGGATTCCTCCTGAATGACATTGGAGGCTGTTACAAAGGACGGCGACCGCGAGGCGTTTCCTAACAGCAATGCTCTCTCTGTGTGCTTTTGACTGAAAGGAATGCCCTCGCAATCGAGACGATTGCGTTACATTTAACGGAGCGTTTCCTAAAAGAAAACCTTCTTCCCCCTTGATTCCTCTTTCCTTCCTTGGAGTGTTTGGATTGCGACGACTGTGGGAGGATGCCCGGAATCCTCAATTCTGTGCAGTTTTTGCCGATATTTTAGACAGCAGGACCTAAAAAACAAGGTGCTGTGAATTCGAGACCAAACCGCGAATTGTGTTTCAATAAAAGCAAATCCTACGCGAACACGATTGGCTCAGCCACATTTGACCAGGGTTTTCACTGAGATTTTACGAGGGAAGAATTGCGATTCACATTTGACGAAAGCAGCGAAGAAGTTGAGGTGGTGGATGATATTGCAGAGCCTTTGATCTTATTGGACGATCCGAACGGGCCACAGCAATCTGAAGGCGACGTTACAGTGGTCACCGCCGGGGTCGGCGAGTCTGCATTACACGAGGCGCCAGCAGAGAGCAACCGCCTTGAAATTCCCACGGCTAACCAGGCCGGTGGCGAGGAAGTCCAGTCCCCTCTGCCTGAGGATCTAAGTCAATCCGGGGCAAGCGCCCCGACGGGGAAAGATGCAAATCAGTCCGCGAAAAAATCGTTCGAATCAGACTTTTCCAAATATCAGTTCGACTTCTCACCGCTCGAGGAGCAGATTCGAATTCGGGATTTTCCAGATGTGCCGGATAATCCCTGGATCATGGCGCCACGCCAGCCGGTCCTGGAGCAAGCTTCTGCAAAGCAGACAACTTCCAATTCGACAGCGGAGGCCGACTCTCCTTTGGACCTTGAGAAGCCGTTGGAGGAACCGCTGATTTTGCCGCAACAACCGTCGGACACGCAAGCGGCCGCGGCCGACTCGGGGTCGCAAGGACAACAGGTGCCTTCCTTTGAGGCGACCGAGTTTCGGCTGGAGGAGGTGGCGTCGGAGACGGTCGTCCTTGACCCGGAGGGGTCTGGCCAGGGAGAGGCGTCGGAAATCGGGGCGCAGGAAATCGCCGAAGCGCTCGTTTTCCCCCAAGAATCAGATTTTGAAGACCTTCCTTTCGAAGAATGGCCGGGCGAGTCCGCGGTGGAAGAGCCGCTAATTTTGTCTCAGGAGCCTTCACGGCGGGACGCAACCGTGGCAAATGCGGCCTCGCTCGAGCAAGAAGAGCCTCTACCTGAAACGACAGAGTTTCGCCTGGAGGAGATCGCGCCCGAGGTCGAAATTGCTGAATCCCAGGAAGCCGACTTTTCTGCCGACGGCGTGCCTGCCACGCCGGACACAACTGAGCCGCTCATCCTGTCCGGCGAATCTGCCGCCGGAGAGCCTGCCACCGCGGTTAGCAGGCACGGAACCAACGCAGAGAAAAAACCCAAAGAAGAGACCTCCGCTGCTCAAAAACCCGGCAAGGGCAATCTTCTGACCAGGCCCCTTTCACTGAATCTTTTCTGTGAATCCAACAAGCTCCTGGGTTTGGATATTGGCAGTCGGACCATCAAGTTCATCGTGCTAAAGAGGTCCTCGCGAGGCTTGCGGCTGTTAGACTGTGGAATACAGCCCATGGTCGTGGATTTTCAGGAGGAAGACGGTGAGGAAAAAGAACGCCTGATTGCTCAAATTCTGGACACGCACCTGCGGGAGAAATCTCTCAAGAACGCCATCATTACAAGTGCGGTTTCTGGTTTGGAGGTTCTCTTTCATCACATTCAACTGCCCAGGATAGCCAACAAGGATCTGAATCAGGCGGTCACCTGGGCCTGTCGCAAAGACTTGCCGTTTCCTATTGAATCCTCGGTGGTGGAGTATCGGGTTCTTGCCAACAGCGGCAACAGGACTGAAAGCAAGTTAGACATTTTGGTTGTGGCAGCGCAAGAGCATCTTGTTTCACGTCATTTGGGAATGCTTGAAAGGGCAAAAATCAGGCCCTCTAAGATCTCCACGGTACCGGCCGCCCTGTGGAAGCTGTCGCAGTCCCTGCCTAATTCGAAACGCCAGGACAACTACGCCATCATTGAAATCGGAGGGAAATCAAGCCATATTGTTTTTGTGCAGCACGGGCAGTTGCAATTCGCCCGAGAGATTACCATCGCCAGCCATGACTTCACGGAAGCCTTAACCAGCGTGGTCTTTTCCGATGGCCAGGAATTTCGAATTGACGGAAAGTTGGCCGAGCAAATCAAGCGAGAATATGGATTTCCGCGCGCTGCAGAGGAGCAAGGCCACACCAAAGAAGGCATTCCCGTCAAAGAGATCTCCGTCATGCTGCGGCCGGTGTTAGAAAGGCTGGTCAACGAAATCCACCGCACCATCGAGTTTTACAAAGAAAAGTTCCGCGCAGACGAGGTTGCAAAGGTGTTTCTGACCGGGGCGGGTGCCCTGTTGGCTCATCTCGATGAACGGCTTGCCGAAGAACTCAAGATCGGTGTGGAAATCCTGAATCCCTTTCAAATCATTGCGACGAAAGAAAAGATCAACCGGCAAGCCTTGCTTGCCATCGGGCCTCGATTTGCCGTAGCAACGGGTCTTGCGCTGGATCAGGAGAAAACCTTGAACTTTTTGCCAGACAAGTTAAAAGGCGCACGAACCTTCAGAATCTTGAAGAAGCTTTTGCGCTACCTAACGGTCATTGTTTTCCTGATTTTGATTTTTTTTTCTGAAAATATTTCAAAACAAAATCAAAGAATTGCAGGGGAGTTCAAGCGGTTTGAAGAACAATATGAGCGGATGGAGCCCAAACGAAAACAGTTCGTTGCTCTTCGAAACAAATTAGCTAAGCTTCGCAAAATAAATAAACAATACCAAGATAGAATCGTTGTGAATTTGACCCTGGCCAGACACCTGAAGGCCCTGAGCAACTTAGTGCCAACCAACGTGACTTTGACCGCATTCAGGGTTGAATATCGCAACACCAAGGCCAATGAGAAAAAAAACGCTTTCAAGCGTTTGGAATTCTTAATACTCGAGGGAGTAGCCTTTGAAGATCATTCCATGGAGGGGGTTAATCTGGCGAATTTCCTGTTCAATTTAGAAAAGTCAAATTACTTTTCAAGCATTGCACTGCGTGACCAGAGAATTCGAAAAGATGGAAGTTTGGCATTCACTCTGGAATGTCAAATTTAGTTTATGGCTGAATCAAAAAGAGTTTTGATTTTTGCGGTTGTTCTTTTAGTTGTGGTTAGTTTGGGGTGGTACTTTGTCTTTTACCAACCAAAGGCTTCCAGCATCATAACGTTAAAGGAAGATTCTCAGAGACTCCTGCTAAAGCTGAAAAGCTTACAGGTAACGGACAAGAGAATTGCAACGCTCGAGAATCAAATTGAAAAGTTGCAGGATCAAATAGATCAACATAGGACCAAAATTTGGCCGAAGTCAGACATGCCTCGCATGGTTAAGCAGATCGAAAAGCAAGGCAGGGTCTTCGGTTTGAAATTCCAGAGCGTGATTCCCGAGTACGATGCTTTGATGAGTTTACCGGATGCCAGCCGTAGAAAGGGCGATCTACTTGAACTTACCGTTCATTTTAAGCTTCAGGGTTCCTACAAGAACTTTGGCAGATTTGTCGAATCGCTGCAAAAACTGCCGTTCGTTATCTCGTTGGGGGAGATGAGCATGGTTTTCAATAAAGAGCTTTATCCTGAATTGGAAATCATGTTGGACGCTGTTTTGTACTTGCGAGAATCGTCGCCGGTTCAGCAAAAGTCCTGAACCAACCGGATGAAAGATGGCCAGCTTGAAGAAAAGTGAAAAGATATTGATAGGAGTCGGAGGATTCTTGGCTGTGGTTTTCGTGTTCGACCAATTTGTGTGTGGAGTCGAAGAAAATCCTCCGCTGACTGTTAACCAGGTCAAGGTTGTGCAGGAGAGAACGCCCCGGCCCGTCGCTTCTACAAAAAACCAGCCCGCAGTGCGCAAGTCTCGAGCCCGCGTTCCGCGGAAACTTGTTGAATATGCTGCCTGGGGACGAGATCCCTTTGCCGGGGCCTTTAGGTTGTCTGAGCACAAGGGGCCCCACCGTGATTCCAGTGGTCTCCGGTTGCGAGGAATTATTTGGAAGAACGGACAGGCACGCGTTCTCATCGGGGACGTCATTCTAAGAAAGGGAGAACGGCTGGGTGATTTACAGATTTTGGACATCAAGAAAGATCGTGTTATTTGCAAAAAGCATGGTAAAATTCTAACCCTGGTATTACACTAAGATGATTCCTCCCAGTAAGGTTACTCTGCAATTTGCCGCCAGCGTCTTTGCACTGCTGTTTTGTGCCAGCTTGGCCTTGCCCGGTCAAGACTACAAGATTGAAGCGGTCAACTTGATTCATGTTGACGGGAACTACCAGGTTACCATAAGCTCTTCGGGGTTGCCCAAGTACACCAGCAGTTTCAAAGGGTCGCCGCCCAGAATATTGCTCTACTTCCGCGATTCCCAATTGGCTGGCGTTAGAAAAGAGGTGGCTTTTGACATCGGGCCAGTCAAAGAGATCAGAGCCGTGCAGTGGAAGCATTCGCCCGCTATCGTGAAGCTTACCATTTTGCTCGCCTATTCAATGCCCTTTGATGTCAAGGAACAGGGCCAAACCGGCTTTCTTGTTAACCTGGACTGGAACAGCACTGACCGTAGCGAACACTTTCGCGCGGCGATGACGAATTCGGCGAAATCTTCTGGGGACCTGGTGTTGGCCAGGACGAATCCGATCGATTATTCCAAAACAGTGCATCTAAACCGAAATGCTTCCGATGGTCGACAAGACTGGTTGGACAGTGCGGAACCGGTGTCGCTGGATCTCAGGCAAGCCGACCTCGCAGATGTGCTGAGAATGTTGGCAAAGTTAAGCAAACTAAACATCGTCGCCAGCAACGAAGTGACCGGAAAAGTGACCGTGAGCCTGTCGAATGTCACCATCCGGGAGGCTCTTGACAACATCGTCAGGGCGAATGGCTACGATTACGTGTGGGACGGCAATGTGATCCTTGTGAAGCAGAAGGACAAGTTTCAGTTCGAGGATTTGGAAACCAGAATTTATCGATTAAAATACATCGATGCAAGAAACCTGCAAGCGATTCTAAAGGATGTGTTGTCCAAACAGGCCAAGGTGCATGTGTTTAGCCAGAACTTTCAACAGCAGAACGAGGAAACTCAAGGCCAGGGTCAAGATGGGACTCAGGGCACGAGCAGCAGACGGCTGAGTAGAAGCAGCACCCTCATCGTCAGTGATTCACGCGCCAATCTGGAACAAGTCAGCGCCATGATTGCTGCGCTGGACGTGCCCACGCCGCAAATCATGATCGAGGCTAAGCTTATCGAAGTCTCGCCGCAGAGAACGGACAAACTGGGGATCAATTGGTCCAAAACGCTCAACGCTCAGGTGTTTCGGGAGGTCATTGAACCCTCCGGCTCCCCCAACCGTTTTTCGGTGGAGGTGCCGCTGGACGGTGGCGGCGTGAACTACGGCACCCTGTCGGTTTCGCAATTTGGCGCCGTCCTTGATTTCTTGAATTCATCCACGAACTCGAAGCTGATTTCCAACCCTCGCATCTTAGCCATGGACAATCAAGTGGCCGAGATCAGCGTTGGGACCAACGTGCCGATTCCGCAAATCACCCGCGGCGTCGGCGGTCAGGGGGATGTGGTGACTTTTGATTACCGGGATGTGAACATTTCGTTGCGCGTGACCCCGCACGTGGGCGACAATGAAACCATTACCCTGTTTGTAAATCCCGTGATCGAGGAAATCACCGGGGAGGTGAGAGCGGGCGAAAACAGCGCTCCCATCACCTCCAAGCGGGAAGTGCAAACCGTGGTGACCGTCAAGAGCAACGAAACCGTTGTCATCGGCGGCCTGATCAAGGAAAGGAATATCGAAACTCTGGACAAGGTCTGGCTGATAGGGGATGTGCCGCTCATCGGCAGCTTGTTTCGACACAAAGACAAAACCAAGCAGCAAACAGACCTGCTCATTTTTATTACCCCGCGGTTGTTAGAGTAAAGCAACAGAAAGAGTACTCATGCGAAAAACCGATCTTGACAAACTTTTGACCTATGCCGTGCAAAAGGAAGCCTCGGACGTTCACCTTAGCTCAGGCAGTCCACCTATTTTGCGCATTCACGGCCTGTTGCGGCGGGTGGAAGGCAGCCTGATTACTAGCGAAGGACTGCACGCCGCTTTTGCGGAAATTCTGACTGAGAAGCAACGCCAGACCCTGGCGGAGTCGCACGAATTGGACTTTGCCTACGAGATTCCCGGGGTCGCGCGATTCCGCACCAATCTCTTCGTGCAACTGCGCGGCCAAAGTGCGGCTTTTCGCACGATTCCGGAGCGAATACGGTCGCTGGAGGAGCTGCGTGCTGCCAAGGGCATTTATCAGCTTTGCCGCGAAAGCAAGGGCATTGTCCTGGTGACCGGGCCGACCGGCTCCGGCAAATCGACCACGCTGGCCGCCATGATCGATCTCATCAACCAGGAACGGCGGGAGCACATTTTGACGATCGAGGATCCCATCGAATACGTGCACCAAAACAAGAACTGCCTTATCAACCAGCGTGAGTTGGGACAGCACACGCTTTCTTTTGCCAATGCTTTGCGCAGTGCCCTGCGCGAGGATCCGGACGTGATTCTGGTAGGGGAGATGCGCGACCTGGAAACCATCGCTTTAGCCTTAACCGCCGCCGAAACCGGGCACCTGGTTTTTGCGACGTTGCACACCATGAGTGCAGCGGAAACCGTCAATCGCATCGTGGATGTGTTTCCGGCGGACCAACAGAGTCAGATACGCGCCATGTTTGCCAATGCGGTGCAGGGGATCGTGGCACAGCGCCTGCTGCCGACCAGAGACGGCAAAGGCCGGGTGGCTGCCTACGAAATCATGATCGCAACCTCGGCGGTGCGCAATCTCATCCGCGAGAAAAAGTCACACCAGATTTATTCTTCCATTCAGACCGGTGGGATTTACAACATGCAGACCATGGATCAAGTGCTCAAGCGCTATTTGCAACAAGGACTCATCGCTAAAGAAGTGGCTCTGGAGAACGCTTCGGATGCCAGCGTTTTGAAATAGATTCAGCGCAGCGCCCAGTCGAAATCGACGGCAACGGCGAAATGGTCGCTTAGCTTGTTGCCCTCCTCATCCACGAAATCGGGATCGATCTTCCACGAAGTCGCCTTAAGCATCAACGAAGCGCTCTTTCTAAACAGAACGCGATCGACCATTTCAGCGCTACAAGCGAGGAAGCGGCAGGCGTCTGTGAGGGCCGCCCCGTCGAGCAAGCTTTGCAGCATTTCGGCGTCCGCTGCACGCAGCTCCGTATTCAGATTGGTGTCGCCGGCAACGATGACGGCTTTGCCGGCTGAGCGTGTCTTTATGGTTTGCAGCAACTGCGCGATTTGCATGCGTCTCGAGTCGATATCGCTTTGACTCCCCCCGGAATCCATGTGCAAATTGTAGACGTCAATAGTCACACCTGGAGCTATTTCGGTTTCCGCAACAGAAAAACCTTTGAGGGCCAGACAATCATTGCCTCGATCGTTGGAACACGTTTGCCAGGCTTTCCTTTGAAAATTCGACAGCGGAAACATAGAAAAGCGATTGAGACCATCCCCGAAAAGTATCTGTGAATTGCCTGATTCCGGTTTGGATTTGTAAGGATGTTCGGCCTGTGCCATCAATTCGTTGTGAAAGAAGAAGTCCTCCTGCACCAGAGCAACGTCAAACTTGTTCAACAACGGGCTTATTAAAGGAATGTTTTTTTCCGGATTCGAGGGCGAAATGCCCTGAGGGAGACCGGCCACGTTGTAAGTGAGCAAAGAGAAACTATCCGAAGATTCGGTAAGCGTTGTGGGCTTGTTATCGGAACAAGAAGTGAAAAGCGTGCAGAACACAAGAAAAATGAAACACGATTCTTTAGACACTCGATAGGCCTTTCGATTTGACATCATCAGCGTCCTTGTTACTAAATGGTCCCATCTCAGGAGGCGTTTCGTGAGCGGCGCTTTGAAGTAACGCTCGCTCTTTGTCATTTCGAGGACGTGCGGCGGCAGGGAAATTTGGCTACCTTAGTATCCGTATTATTGTGCTTGACCAGATTTCTCCCAGGCAGTTGCCGTGTCGAAATGACACGCTTTCGGGCCTCTAACAGGCTATGTTGGTCATGAAATGCCCCGCGATAGTTTATGGCTAAACGCACAGTATATCCAGATATCGTAAGAGTTGCAAGTGAAATTGTTGTAACAACGCGTGTTTTTCGGCGTGCAGTTTCTCTAACAAGAAAAGCGAAATTGGCATTCCAGGAAAGAAAGGCGGAAAGCACCGTCGTGATTTCCAATTAAGATGTGGGCAATGGCCTTGCCGGCACCAGGGTCGAGCGCCTCTTGCAACTGATCGAAAATTTTGAGCGTGTTGATCATCTTTTTGATATTGCAGTTCTGGTCTTATTGAACATCTTACCCATCTAAAAAACAACCAATTCTCCACAACATTGCAAGGAGTTTTTGGAAGCTGCGGCCTGTTTGCACCAAGCCATGCAAGATGGGCAGAACGCAACGCCATACTAACACTTGACTTTGTGGATTAAGTTCATTACTTTTTTCAGCCAGAAAAATCTTGGTGCTCTAAACGGTTTTTGTGTGCGCCCTCGCCATACTCTTTTTTGACAGAATTGCCGGGACAGCATTAGGGCAGCAAAAAATGACAGCCGTGGTGTTTTTCGTTCGAAGCGACTGAGTGAGCGGGTTTCAATGATGAGAGCTTCTGCACTGTTGGAACACTTTCATCCTTACCTCGAAGCCGTTATCGACTTCGTCTATCCGCCTTACTGCATTTTGTGCGAGGCCCACCTTAACGGCACGGCTAAAGTGATTTGCGACGAATGCTGGCATGCGTTGCCGCTTTATGATAATTCGCAGGATGTTTTCAAAGCGCTGAGAATCGCCGCACAAGATTGTGGCCTTCAGAACATTTTGTCGGCTTGGGAATACTGCGACGCAGTAGAAACCATTATTCATGAAATGAAATATTTTAGAAAAAAGTGCCTGTCAGCAAAAATTGGGACGGAAATGGCCAGAGTGATGCAGCAAAACCAGGGATATGGCAGAGTTGACTTACTCATTCCTGTACCGCTGCACCGCACCAGGTTGCGGGACCGTGGGTTTAATCAAAGCCTGCTTTTGGCCCGGCAGATTAGCCTGGCCTTAGGAATGCCCGTCTTGACCGATGTGCTCGTCAGAAAGCGTAACACCAGACCGCAGTCGAACCTTGGCCCGGGCGAGCGCAGGAAAAACGTTGACGGAGCTTTTGAAGTGACTAAAGCCGTTTCCTTGGTTGGCAAAGTCGTAGTTCTGGTTGACGACGTGTTGACCACAGGCGCTACTTTGGCAGCTTGTGCCAGAACGCTGCACCGGTCTAAAGCGCGCCGAATCCTGGGCATAACGGCTGCAAAAACTGTGTTGTGAAAGTTGACCAACAAGCGAAGAGCCTGCTGTAATGTGCTATTTTGACTGAGCTTGTTTGCGCAAGTAGTCGTTGGAATTTGTGCTTGACATTTTTTCAAAATATTGTTATTTTAGCTGAGTTTTTTTCTTCCGGCCATTTTGGAAGCGGAGTATTGCCTACTCTCTATTTCAAGAACAACATATTGCCTTGTCAATTAAACGGCATTTTGAAAACAAAGACCTTTTTGGGAACAATCAACTCCCCGTGATTGAGCGTAACTGCAGCACGACCAAGCTAAAAGGAGAATATAAACATGGCAGTTAAAGTTGGCATCAATGGATTTGGTAGGATTGGACGGAACATCTTCAGGGCAGCCATCAAACAACATTCAGACAATATTGACTTTGTGGCGGTGAATGATATCACCGATTCGAGAACTTTGGCGCACCTGTTGAAGTACGACTCGAATTTTGGCATTTTAGAGGAGGAAGTAAGGACCGAGGAGGACCAAATATTCGTCGATGGCAAACCGATTAAGGTGCTCGCCTGCACTGACCCGGCACAATTGCCCTGGGGCGACCTGGGGGTGGAAATCGTCGTGGAGTCGACCGGCCGCTTTACAGCGCGCGACGACGCGAAAAAACACCTGGATCAAGGCGCCAAAAAAGTGATCATCAGCGCGCCGGCAAAGGGGCCGGACATCACCATCGTCATGGGCGTGAACGACGGCAAATATGACCCGGCGCAGCATCATATTATTTCTAACGCCTCCTGCACCACCAACTGTTTGACGCCCGTGGTAAAGGTCGTCATGGACAATTTTGGAATCGTGCGAGGGCTGATGACCACCATTCATTCTTATACCAACGACCAGCGCATTCTTGACTTACCGCACAAGGATTTGAGAAGAGCGCGCGCAGCGGCGTTGTCCATGATTCCGACGACCACGGGCGCAGCACGAGCTGTTGCTGAAGTCATTCCCGAGCTCAAGGGCAGAATGGATGGGATGGCCATTCGAGTGCCCACGCCAAATGTTTCATTGGTCGATGTTGTTTTTATTTTGGAGAAGAGTACGACTGTTGAAGAGATGAATGGCGCCTTCCGAAGAGCTTCTGAAAATGAACTCAAAGGCGTGTTGGGGTATACCGAGGAGCCGCTGGTTTCCAAAGATTTCAACGGCAACCCCCATTCTTCGTTTGTCGACGGCCTTTCGACCAATGTCACCGGGGGCACGCTGGCGAAGGTGCTGTCGTGGTACGACAACGAGTGGGGCTTTTCTAACCGGGTGGTGGATCTGATCGAGCACATTGCTCCTTTGCTTTAGTGCGTCGTTGAACAGGGATTCCCGTTGCACTCGAGACAGTTCAAAATGGGAACCGACTTGCAACCTGGTAAAGTACAATAAATGTAATTTCAATGGCTTCTACTGATGACGAAACGACGGATGATTATCGGCGGTAACTGGAAAATGCACAAGACGCCCAGCGAGGCCGTTTCAACGGCAAAGGCATTAAAAGTAAAATTGATCAACATAAAGAGCGTTGACGTAGTGGTGTGCCCACCGTTTACGGATTTGCTTGGGGTGCGGGAGATTCTCAAAGAGTCGGCAGTCAAATTGGGTGGGCAGAATATCCATTGGGCGGACCAGGGGGCCTTCACAGGCGAGGTCTCGGCGCACATGTTGAAAGACGCCGGTTGTGAGTTTGTCATCCTTGGGCATTCTGAAAGGCGTCACATCTTTGGCGAAAAGGATGACGAGATCAATAGGAAAGTGCAGAAGGCGCTCGAGGTAGGTTTGAAGCCGATTTTTTGTGTCGGTGAAACTCTGGAACAAAGAAAGAGCGGTCTGACCAAGCAAGTTGTGGGAGAACAGATCAGAGGTGGACTGGCCGGGGTAGATCTGGCCGACTCTGCTGCTGTGGTCGTTGCCTACGAGCCTGTTTGGGCGATTGGCACGGGAGAAAATGCCACGCCAGCCCAGGCAGAAGAGGTGCACGGCTTTATTCGCGAATTGCTGGCAGAGCTATATGGAGAGTCGCTGGCAAGTGGACTGAGAATTCAATACGGCGGCAGCGTTAAGCCTGCCAACGCCAGGGAGCTCTTGCAGCAGGAAAATGTGGACGGAGCGTTGGTCGGCGGTGCCAGTCTTGAAGCCGACAGTTTTGCGGGAATAGTCAAGGCGGCGGAAGTTGTATTAAATTAGTGCGTGACCGAGCAACAAAATGTGAGTTTTCGTGCAAACGCTTGTTTATTATTATTAGGAAAGAGAAAACATGTATACATTAATTTTAATGATCTTTGTGATCGTGTGTATTGCGTTAACCGTGGTGATTTTGTTGCAATCGAGCAAGGGGGGCGGTTTAGCCGGGGCCTTTGGTGGTGGCGGCGGGATGGGTGCCGTATTCGGGGGACGCGGTGCGGCAACCTTCCTGAGTCGTGTTACTTCAATTCTGGCAACGGCCTTTTTGTTGATCTCGCTGATCCTTTCTCTGTTAAACAAACAGCACACCGCCGCGAAAGGCTTGGTTGAGCAGCAGCAGGCGAAAGCAAGTTCTGTTCCCGCTGCAAATCTGCCGTTGCCAGCGGGCAGCGCACCACAGATCTCACCGGTGTCTCCGCAGCCCGCCTCTGGTGATTCCGTACCATGAATAAAGTGAATTGCCGAAGTGGTGGAATCTGGTAGACACGCACGCTTGAGGGGCGTGTGGGGCAACCCGTGGGGGTTCGAGTCCCCCCTTCGGCACGATCGATTTGAGAATTAATAAATTCAAGGGAGGTATTTTTATGAAGTCATCAGCAAAATTCAATATGGGAATGCTTCTTGTACTATTCTTTAGCGTGTTCATAACCAGTTTTGCTTTTTCTCAGGACTTAACCCAACAACGGCAAGAAAAAACTAAACGTGTAAAGCAAATTGATGTGGAGCTCAACAAGGGCCTGTCTCCCGATCAAGACGCCAAGCTCAGAAGCGAACGCGAAAAGCTGGTCAAAGAAATTGAAGAGCTCAACAAAAAGATCATGGCCGATGCCGAAATCATGAAGAAGATTAATGCTGTAAAAAAGGAATACAACAACGGCAACATGGCTTACAAGCAAGGCCAGTACAAACAAGCCATTGAGCACTATGATCAAGCCATTGCATGGGATTCCACATTTGCAAAAGCGTACTATGGCAAAGGTCTCACCTTAAAAAAGACTCGAAAATATAAGGAAGCCATAAAAGCGTATGAAGCGGCCATCCGTCAGGATCAAGCTTATACCGAAGCTTATTTTGCCCTGGGGAAAATACTGAGCAAAACCGGTCAATTCAATAAGGCAATAAAGACTTATGAAAACGCCATTGCCAATGACCCAAGGTCTTACAGGTCCTACTACGAATTAGGAAGGATCTATTTAAGAAAGAAAAACTTCAAAAAGGCTGCTGGCGCATTTTCAAAGGCGACGCAGATAAATCCCAATTATTCCACGGCATTTCTTAGCCTGGGAGTGAGTTTGAGCGAGCTTGGCAAGTTCGATGACGCCATTTTTGCTCTGGAAAGTGCTTTGGCTTTAAAAGAAAATTGGGCCGCGCCGTATTATCGATTAGCGGTCATTTACAACAAGAAAGGAAGCTTCAGAGAAGCCAAGAAAGCGGCACTAAATGCTTTGAAATTTAGGAAAAGATATGCCCCGGCGGCTTATGAAGCTGGCAAGGCAAGCAAGGGAATGGGGCAGCTCAGTGAAGCGGTTAAGTATTTTGAGATTGCTGCCAAAGACAGAAATTGGAGACGTGCAGCGGACTACGAAATCGATCTCATAAAAAATCGACACAAATACGGCGGTAGAAATTAATAAAGCCCATATTGCATTCTGAATGAAACGCCCACCCATCATTAGGTGGGTGTTTTGTTTTGAGAGAGCAGCAAATCTGTTTAATCATAGCGGGAAAAATGCCTATGGATCGACCATGGTTGCGGTTTTATGAAAAAGGAATTCCGCGCTCGTTGAATATTCCGGATATCTCCATGACAGACTTATTCGACCAGGCTGTTGCAGAGAATCCGAGTGGTGTGGTGATCTCTTACTTCGGCAAAAAAATGACTTTTGCGGAGTTGGGGAGAAGCGTCGAACAGTTCGCCATCGCACTCTCACGTTTGGGAGTCCGAGAAGGCGACCGGGTAGCGCTGATCATGCCCAATATCCCGCAATATCCCATTGCACATTTTGCCGTGATGAAGTTGGGGGCTGTTTTGGTGCCAACCAACCCTCTTTATGTGGAACGGGAATTAGAGTACCAGCTAAACAACAGCGAGGCTGAAACCGCCGTGGTCCTGGATCTGGTTTACCCAAAAGTTGCAAAGATTAAACACAAAACCGCTTTGAACAACATCATTGTAACCAGTGTGCACGAATACTTCCCCTGGTTGCTCAAGTGGCTTTATCCAATCAAGGCCAAAACAGATGGGAAGTGGGTCAAAATAGACAGGGGCCCTGGCACGCATTTTTTTCGGGACCTGATGCAGGAAAAATTCCCGGTTCCATTGCCGAAGGTAGATATAAAGGCTAAAGATACGGCAATGCTTTTGTATACCGGCGGGACAACTGGCGTGTCGAAAGGCGCGGTTTTGACACACAAGAATTTTGTTGCCAATGTCATGCAAACCCGGCATTGGTATTCCGGTCTTGAAGAAGGCAAAGAAGTGATCGTCTGCGCCTTGCCGTTTTTTCACAGTTACGGGCTGACCACCTGTCTCCATTTCGCCATCTATTTAAAATCCACCATGGTCTTGATTCCCAACCCCCGGGATGTGAAATTCGTCCTCAAGTCGATTCAGAAGAACCATGCCACGCTCTTTTCGGGTGTGCCCACGCTTTATGTGGCCATCAACAATTTTGCCAACGTAGGGAAATATGACCTCTCGTCAATCAAGAAGTGTGTGAGCGGCGGTGCCCCACTTCCTTTAACCGTGGCCAAGGAGTTTGAATCGATTACTGGGGGCAAATTGGTGGAAGGTTACGGCCTTTCCGAAACTTCGCCGGTAACTCACGTCAACCCGATCAACAGCAAGCGCAAAGAGGGGTCCATAGGCCTGCCGGTCCCGAATACCGACGCCCGGGTGGTGGATCCTGAAACCAAGAAGCCGCTTCCGGTTGGAGAAGTCGGGGAACTGGCAGTCAAAGGTCCGCAAGTCATGAAGGGCTACTGGAAAATGGAAGCAGCCACCAAAGAGGTGCTAAGGAATGGTTGGCTGTACACTGGCGATATGGCCAGAATGGATGAAGAGGGCTATTTTTATATTGTCGACCGCAAGAAGGACATGATCATTGCGGGAGGCTTTAACATTTTCCCACGAGAAGTTGAGGAAGTCCTCTTCGAACATCCGAAGATCTTAGAGGCAGCAGTGATCGGTGTGCCTGATGAATATCGTGGAGAAACAGTTAAAGCCTTCATCGTTTGCAAACGGGGAGAAACGTTAACAGAAGAAGAAGTGATTGAATACTGTAAGGAGAAAATGGCTCCTTTCAAGGCGCCTAAATTGGTTGAGTTTCGGCAAGGACTGCCGAAGAGTAATATTGGAAAAGTATTGAGAAGGGTTTTAGCCGAAGAGGAAAAAGCCAAAGCAAGGGTTCCCCAGAACTTGCAATAGAACGTCTCCCGGCCACGGTTGGTTTTGCCTATATATTATATTTTAAAAATATGTGTTGGATTTTTGGGTGTGAATAATTAATTTCATTATTGAAATCCTTGATTGAATGCAGCCCAATATGCCCGCAGAAGTGATGACCTCTGAATCTATTAAAGTTGAGCACATACCAGGATCTGAGCGACTTGTCCGCATTCTTTTACCTAACGCTCTCGAAGACATTTTGCTAATCCACGATCTGCAAATTGTTATCGAGGATTGCCTGAACAATGGGATCTTTAACTTCATCTTAGATTTTAAGAATATTCAACAACCAACGTCGAATCTCACTGCCTTGATCATAGAGAAAACCTCGGTTGCACGACGGCAGAACGGCGACATTAAACTGGTCAATGTCAATCACACGGCCAGGAATAATCTGGAGTCTTTCACCCCTCTCGGCTATCTCTCTCTACTCAAAAAAGAAAGCTATGCGGTGGAAGAGTTCCAAAAAAAGAGCCTGAGAAAATCTGTATTTAGTGCCGACGACATCGCTGAAGTGCCCATTGTTGAAAAGTTGCAACAAAAGGTCAAAAGCGGAGAACAGGGGCGCGAAAGCTACCTGCGTGTGCAGAGCGTTTCTTCGAATCTATACAAGATCTGTGACTTTATTACGCAGCATGCTGAGTACGCCGGAATGAACGTCAAGGATATCGGCAAGACCAAAATTGCCGTTTATGAAGCCAGCCTGAACATCATAGAGCATGCCTATCATTCAGACCCGGACAATTGGATTGATGTCTGGGTCGAGTCAGATCCGCAGCGCTTTATCATTTATATTAAAGACTACGGTACGGGTTTCGAGCTCAATCATCACAATGAATACGATGTGAAAGCGGCGATGGAAGGGCGCCAAACCGGAGGCTTTGGACTTTACATTATTAGAAGGTCCATGGATGAGGTGGACTATGAGGCTGATGCTATTAATGGGAATAGATTGAAGCTGGTAAAGTATTTAAATAGTGAAACCCTTGGTTGAAGAAATAAGAGAATTTCAAAAAAACAAGAATAGATTAGGCGCCCTATTCATTTTTTTTGGGGTTTTGGGATTGGTATTACCTATTCTTCCTGGGATCGCTTTGTTGGCTTTGGGTTTGCTTTTGGTTTTTCCACGACAAGGGGAAGCCTATGTTCAAAGAATTCGCAGTTTTATCGGTTTAGGTTGATAGCCTCCTTCTGGCATCATCCACGTTGGTATCCTTCAGCCTGTTAGAGCAATATTAGAGGAACGTCATGAAGGGAAAAGCACATTATTCTCGAACTTTGCTGGCTGTTTTGTTTTTAGCGGCTGTCATCGGATTGGTTTTGACAACTGGTCCAGGTGTGGAGAGGTCACGACAGACCGCTGTTGCGTTGCTGCCTCAGCCCGAGGTGGTTTTGGGATCGCAGGACAAGGTTCCACGAAAGCTGTTAGAGCTTCAAAACACCAGCGATGCGTTTGTCTATGTGGCTAAACAAATCCTCCCCACCGTGGTTTCCATCCAGAGCACGCGCATCGTACGTTCCAGCGATTTAGAGCGATTTCACGACCGGGAGGATCTGAAAGATTTGTTTCGCTTTAGATTTCCAAAAAAATTTCGGCAGCAAGGTTCGGGTTCTGGCATCATCATATCCAGTAAAGGACATATTCTGACCAACGTGCACGTGGTAGATCGTTCGGAAAAATTGCTGGTCACTTTGTACGATAACCGGGAATTCGACGCCAATATTGTGGGAGCCGACCCGTTGACGGAAGTGGCCGTTATCAAAATTGACGCAGCCGATTTGCCGGTTGCCAGACTGGGCAGTTCCGAAGAAGTCAAGGTTGGGCAATGGGTCCTGGCTATTGGGAATCCGTTGGAATTGCGGTCAACGGTGACTGCTGGAATTATTAGCGCCAAAGAGCGTCAAATCGATATCATCAGGGATACTTTTGGGATTGAAAGTTTTTTGCAGACCGATGCGGCCATCAATCCGGGCAACAGCGGTGGGCCGTTGGTTAATCTCAGGGGCGAAGTCATTGGGGTAAACACAGCCATTGCCACAGAATCTGGCTACAATGCCGGATTTGGGTTTGCTATTCCAATCGATTTAGCCAAGAAAATCATGGCCGACCTGATTCATAAGGGCAGCGTGGAGCGGGGTTATTTGGGCATCGGGATGCGAAATATTGACGAAAAAATGGCGAAAGCTCTACATTTGGATCGCCCCGAAGGCGTGTTCATCAGCGAGGTGTTAGAGGGTGGACCGGCTGTAACAGCAGGAATTAAATCCAAAGACGTGCTGGTTGGTATTGGTAATCACCATGTCAACAAAAGCAATCAGGTACAAGCGATCATCGCAACAAAAAGCCCGGGCGACGTCGTGCGGCTGAGCTTAATCAGAAAGGGCAAGCGCATGACCCTGGATGTTACCTTGGGTGAGAATTCCTTGCAGGAGGCCAATCAAGATTATAACAGCGTTGAGGATTCTGACAGCAAAGTCAGGGAGAACGAGTTCAAAGAATTGGGCTTGCGGGTGAAGGACTTGAGCCGGGAGGATGCTGCAAGACTGAATTTCACTGGCAGAGCGGGGGTGTTAATCACCGAGGCGCAAAGCTTCAGCCCTGCGGATGAGGCGGGTCTCCTTGCGGACGACATCTTAATTGAGATCGACGACGTTGCCGTTGAGAATGGTGCAATTTTTCATGAAGTTGTGGCCGGGCTTCCGAAGGGCTCGGTTTCCATATTCACCATCGTGCGCAACAGGGACAAACACCATGTTTTTGTAGAGATTCCAGGGGATGACTGAGAAAAAAGTGACACCCGTATCCCCGGTTTCTAACAGTTTTCAATACCTCACAAGGCAGAGTTTAATTCTGCCTTTTTTTGTTTAGATTTTCAAACACAACTGACAGAATGGCATGCAGGGAGGCTGAGTGACAGTAAGACGGATATGTCCTGCCATCATAACAACCTGTTAAGTATCTGGCATTATGTCGATTAACTATGCTCCAGCGCCTGGCATATTAATTGCTAAAGAGCAATGGGGCAAAACAAGGTAGGCATTTTGGCAGGCGTGTTTGCCGCACTTTACCGGTTAGTCTATTGTTACAGTTTCTGAGGGCATGCCAAACAAGGATTATTACAATATTTTAGCAGTTTCTGAAGACGCCAGCGCTGAGGAGATTAAGAGAGCTTACAGAAAATTAGCCAAGGAAAATCATCCGGATGCGCATCCCGGGGATAGGAAATCCGAGGAGCGGTTCAAAGAGATTTCTGAAGCCTATGCGGTACTGAGCGATCCCCAGAAAAGGAAACAGTATGACCAGATGCGCAAGTACGGATTCAGCAGTGTGGGAGGCAATAGTGGCTTCGGTTTTCAAGGCTTTGACCTGGGGGATATTCTCAAGGGGTTTGGAAAAGCTGGCAGTCGTAGAAATCGTGGTTCGAGAGGCTTTACGTCCGACGAGTTCTTTGGCTTTGGCGGGTTCGGTGATCTGTTTACGCAGATCTTTGGAAATGAGTTTGAATTCAACAGTCCCGACCGGCGCACAACAACTGACCTGAATGTTCATGCCGAATTGGAAATACCTCTTGAAACTGCGGCGTTGGGGGGCAAGGCGATGATTTATTTGGATAAGGTGCAGCACTGTCCAAGCTGTGAAGGCTCCGGGGTAAAAAAAGGGTCAAGAGTTATGGTCTGCCCGGAATGTCGCGGGACGGGCACGGTGTCGATGTCACGGGGTGCCTTTGCTGTGAGTCGACCCTGTCCTCGGTGTTTGGGCAAAGGCAAAATTGTCACCGAACCTTGTGTGACGTGTGCTGGGAGCGGCAGAGTCAGGAAAAAACAAAAGATCGCCATCAACATTCCACCCGCAACCGAGGACGGCAGCAAACTAAGACTGGCGGGCCAGGGAAATCCAGGCAGCGATGGGCGCCGTTCCGGGGATTTAATCATCACCGTTCGAGTCAAAAAACATCGCTTTTTTAGGACCAAGGGCCTTGACGTTTATTGTGAGATTCCGATCAATAAATCGAGTGCTCAAAAAGGTTCAAGAATAAGGTTAAAAACAATCCGTAACGAAAAGGTGGAGTTGAGAGTGCCCCCTAAAACCGAAAATGGCAAAGTATTTCGCCTGAAGAAGATGGGCATCAAGAAAAACGGCAAGGTGGGCGATCAATTTGTGAAGATTAAGGTTGTGTAACCTGTGGAGGTATGGTATGCTTCGGAAAAACAAAACAGCTATAATGTTCACCTTTGCGATCCTGTTGGGTGTGATTATTGGGTTGACGGTGGCCTCGAATTTCAACTGGACGAACAACGGATTAGCTGTGGAGGAGGAGACAAATCCTGCGTCAAGCCAGCCGCCAAATACACCTGTTAATTCTGATTTAGAAAATACCAGTAGGGCTTTTGTGAGGATTGCAAAGCGAGTGACTCCGGCAGTGGTCTCAATCACCAGTGAAAAAGTTGTCAAGGTTCGAGACCCCTTTTCCGATTTTTTCCGCCATGATGATTTGTTTGACCGATTCTTTCGAACACCTGACGGTGGTGAAAGGCAATACAAACGAAATGGTCTGGGATCCGGCGTGATTGTGAATTCCAATGGCTACATCCTGACCAACTATCATGTTGTCAAAGAAGCCGATGCCATAAACGTTCTGATCGACAAAAACGAATACGATGCCTCCATTGTCGGAACCGATCCGGCAACCGACGTCGCGGTCATCAAGATCGAAAAGACCAACCTGCCGGTCATTGCATTAGGCAATTCTGATGAATTAGAAGTGGGCGAATGGATTCTTGCCATTGGTAGCCCGTTTTCGCTCAGCTTAGAGCACACTGTTACGGCGGGAATTATCAGCGCTAAGGGACGTTCCGACCTCGCGTTGGGCGAGGAGGTACGGTATCAAGACTTCATTCAAACAGACGCCGCCATCAATCCCGGCAACAGCGGCGGCGCTCTGGTCAATCTCAAAGGCGAGCTCATAGGCATCAACAGCGCAATTGTCGCTGGAAGTTATGGTGGAAATCTCGGAATCGGCTTCGCCATACCCATTAATATGGCTAAACAGGTAATGGATGAGCTCATTGCGCACGGAAAAGTTGTGCGGGGTTTCCTGGGTGTTTTCATAAAGACGCCGGATGCTGATATGAGAGAAGCTTTGGGAATTAAGGAGAACCGTGGCGCTGTTGTAATGGAGGTTCAACAGAATACGCCTGCCTCCAGAGCTGGCCTGAAGAAATTGGACGTCATCGTTGCTGTCGACGGACACGAAATAGAGGACAGCAATCAGTTAACCAACCTGATCGCGTCCTACGGTCCTGGTCAGGTTGTTAACCTGAAGATCGTCAGGGGCAGTAATATTGTGGAGATTCCGGTTCGTTTGGCTGAACGTGCTGAAAGTAGAGTGACGACTCCGACCAACCCTCAGGAGAGCGGTGGGGCCCGGTTGGGTTTGGCAGTCTCGGAACTGACTGACCGCTTGGTGCGAAAGTATCATTACGAAGACCAGGAAGGCGTGTTGGTTACCAATGTTCAGCCTGGGAGTGTGGCGGAACAAAAAGGCATTCGCGCTGGCGATTTAATCAAGCGAGTCAACCGCAAGAAAGTGGAAACGGTCCAGGAATTCAATAAAATTGTTGCAGGTTTAAAGGCAGGGTCCATTGTGCTTTTCCAAATCAGACGTGGCAGTCGCAACAGTTTTGTGGCCGTAAAAGTACCGAAACCTTAAGAACGAATGAACAAAATACTGTTTGGAGGAATTTATGCCAACCTACGAGTATTTGTGTGATGAGTGTAGCTATCGATTTGAGGAATTCCAAAGTATTACCGCGGAGCCGCTGAAATCTTGTCCCAGGTGCGATGGCACGATAAAGAGGCTGATCAGCGCAGGGAATGGCCTTATCTTCAAAGGGTCAGGATTCTATGAAACTGACTACAAAAGGTCGGGAGCAACTGCTGAATCAAAACCGGAAAAAAGCGACAAAAAGTCGAAAGATAAAACCACCAAAGAGAAGGAGTAGATGCTCCGAGCAGGTCTTCTGAATAAAGCTGATAACTATGGGTTTTTCTGTGGTCTTAACTATGACAGGATGACAGATGCTGGACCGGTGGTTTGCGGTAACAACAACTCTCATTTCTGGATTGCATTTGTTTAAGTTTAATAAAATCAATAGCGATTCCGCACAACATGGAATTCAAACACCCTGGCACAAACTTTGCTAAAACAGGGAACGCGAGTCGATCCGGTCGAAATACGATTAAATCAAATTTGAAATTTTACGACACTCAACAGACATTCTTGAACCTAAGGAGGATTTGTTATGAGCAAAATCATCGGAATAGATTTAGGAACCACCAATTCCTGCGTAGCTGTAATGGAGGGGGGGGAGCCTGTGGTAATTCCCAACGCAGAGGGTTCGCGGACTACGCCTTCAGTTGTGGCTTTTACCAAGAATGGCGAGCGGTTGGTAGGGCAGGTAGCTAAGCGGCAGGCAATTACCAATCCCGAAAACACGATTTTCTCCATTAAACGATTCATGGGCCGGCGTTACTCTGAAGTCGAGAATGAAATCAAGGAAGTGCCCTACAAGGTGGTCAAGGGGCCAAACGACGTAGCTAAAGCCAAAGTCGTCGACAAAGAGTACACGCCCCAGGAAATCTCTGCCATGGTGCTTCAGAAAATGAAGCAAACTGCTGAGGACTATTTGGGCCAGAAAGTTACGGCCGCTGTCATCACGGTGCCGGCCTATTTCAACGATAGTCAGCGCCAGGCTACCAAAGAAGCCGGGGAAATAGCAGGCCTGGAGGTGAAACGAATCATCAATGAGCCCACGGCGGCCTCTTTAGCCTACGGCCTGGACAAGAAGAAAGAGGAGAAGATCGCTGTTTATGATTTGGGAGGAGGAACCTTTGACATCTCCATTTTAGAAATTGGCGATGGTGTTTTTGAGGTGAAGTCGACCAATGGCGATACGCATCTTGGCGGCGACGATTTTGACCAGCGGGTCATAGATTGGATTGTCGATGAATTTAAAAAGCAGGAAGGCGTCGATCTGTCCAAAGACCCCATGGCCTTGCAGCGATTGAAAGAGGCGGCCGAGAAAGCCAAGTGTGAACTTTCCACCGTGGCCCAAACGGACATCAACTTGCCGTTCATTACGGCCACCGATTCTGGCCCCAAACATCTCAACCTCACCCTTACGCGGGCTAAGTTCGAGCAACTGTGTGAGGACCTGTTTCAACGAACTGTTGCGCCGTGTAAGGTTGCTTTGAAAGATGCGGGCTTAACGGCAAAAGAAATCGATGAAGTGGTGCTGGTTGGTGGTTCCACCAGAATGCCCAAGGTGCAGGAAATGGTCCGGGAGCTTTTTGGCAAGGAGCCCCACAAGGGGGTGAATCCCGATGAAGTCGTGGCCGTCGGTGCCTCCATTCAGGGCGGTGTGTTAGCCGGGGATGTCAAGGATGTGCTTCTCCTGGATGTTACGCCGCTTTCCTTAGGCATCGAGACCCTGGGCGGCGTCACAACCAAACTGATTGAGAAGAATGTGACGATTCCGACCAAGAAATCCGAGATATTTTCAACCGCAGCGGACAATCAAACCTCTGTGGAGATTCACGTGCTGCAAGGCGAGCGGGAAATGGCGGTTGACAACCGTACCCTGGGTCGATTCATCCTGGATGGCATTCCACCGGCGCCGCGCGGCATTCCCCAAATCGAGGTGACTTTCGACATCGATGCCAATGGCATTCTCAGTGTTGCAGCCAAAGATAAAGCCTCGGGCAAGGAACAAAACATCCGCATCGAAGCCTCAACAGGTTTGAGCAAAGAAGAAATTGAGAAGATGGTGAGTGATGCCAAAGCGCACGCTGCCGAAGACAAAAAGCAACGAGAAACAGTTGACGCCCGCAACCAGGCAGACCAGATGGTGTATCAGACGGAAAAGAATCTCAAGGAAATGGGCGACAAGATCTCCAGCGACGACAAGCCCAAACTGGAAGCGGCCGTTAAACGCGTTCAGGAAGCCCTGAAAACGAACAATGGTGACGACATCAAATCCGCTACGGAGGCCTTGAGCAAGGCCTGGAATGAGGTGGCCAGCAAAATGTATGCGCAGGCCCAGGCATCCGAAGCTGGAGACCAAGGTGCTGGTGCCGCCAGCGCTGAGGCTGAAACCGAGAAACAAGACGAAAAGGTGGAAGAAGCCGATTTCGAAGTGGTGGATGACGATAAGTCAAAGAATTGATTGACGAGGCAAGGTCGAGCGTTAAAGAGGCGAGGGAGCCGATTCCCCGCCTCTTTTTGTTTGCAGGCCAATCCAAACATTTAACTGCAATTCTTTACTAACCTGAATCGTGCAGGCAAAATCACATTGCCACAGTTGGCTACATAGTAAAATCGTCCTGCCGGTTGAATTTTGGCTTGATTTTGTTGCAAATTCTTTTTAAATTTCGCGCTGTGTTTTCACCTGACCTGAAAGCGAATTAGAACATAATATAATATATAATGATGAGGGTTACCATGAAATCATGCTTGCCAGTCTTACTTATTAGTTTGCTGTTTCTTGGCTGCGCTGATCGGCAAACAGAAGAACAACTACAGGCCCGGGCGCAAGCTTTTGAGAAGGAAGAAAAATTCGAAAATGCTTTGGAGACTTACCAGAAACTATTGAAATCATATCCGGACGGGAAACACGCTGACGAGGCCCAATACAAGATTGCCTTTTTGTATTATAATAATTTGCACAATTTCAACAGGGCTCTGGAGGCGCACCAGCGTTTGGTCGAGAAGTATCCCGAGAGCAACTATGTGAGCCAGGCGCGATTCATGATCGGCTATATTTATGCCAATGACTTGAAGGATTATGACCAGGCCCGTGCCGCTTACGAAGAATTCTTGAAATTGTATCCTGACAATGAGCTTGTCGAAAGCGTCAAGTGGGAGCTTAAACATTTAGGCGAAGACATCAACGAGCAGTTGCTGCAGCAGTTCAGTGACAAGAAAACCAACGGAGGTACGAAAGTAGCAAAGTGAGGTAAGCCCTGTTCCCATCCAAAGCCGAAAGTGTTAATTGCCAATTTACAAATGTGGTGAGATTAATACTATTTTCGGCTTTTGTTTTTTTGCCTGCCTGTGATAGAACTCCGGCAGAGTTTGGCCTGGAACTTTTGCTCCGTCGCAAAGTATATTTATTCGATTATTTTTCATTTAAGGGTAGTTATGCGAACACTATTTTTGTGGTTATACGCTTGTTTGTGGGCCGTTGGGCCTGTTCTTGCTCAGGTTTCCGACACGACTTCTGCGGCTGCGAACGCGCCGGTGGGCGGCATAAGAGCCGTCGCCCGGCTACAAGCCCACGAGGTGCCGCAAAATCGTACTCTAACCTACACAGTTGAAGTGAGCTGGCAGGGAGGGTTAGAACGTTACTCCATCGAAAAATTGGAAGATCCCGTGCTCACCAACCTGGAGATCGTTGGCAGCTCATCCTCTAATTGGGTGGGGGAACGTAATAACATCGAACAGACCGTCAAAACTTATGAATTCATACTCAAGCCCATCGCGTTGGGCATGGCTTATGTCGATGGACTGCGTATAAATTACAGAGACAACGACCTGGACGAATCGCAAAGCCTCATGACCAACCGGTTGGAAGTGAAAGTTACCGACCCGATTCTGGAAGGGAACGCCAATACCTGGGTCATCGGGGGCAGCGTGCTGGTTCTGCTTTTAGTGGCTGGCGGAGGATTCTTGGTAATAAAAAGAAGACGAATACAGGACACAAAGACTTTCACCAGTGCGCCAGAAATCCTGCCATTGGAAGACCAATTCCTGACCAAATTGAAGGGGGAGATTAGCTTAGACAAGCACGATTCTGTGGAGTCCTTTTCGGCTCTGTCCAAATTATACAGAAGTTACTTGTCTCAGCGTTACAATATTGCGGCTATGGAAATAACCACGCAAGAAATTCTGGACGAATTGAAAAACCAGGCCATGGCCAACCGGGTTATTGAAGAGACCGACGAGGTCTTGCACGCCTGTGACGTGGCCAAGTTTTCGGGCGGCTCCATCGAGCCGGGCAAATTGGACCGCGTTTACGCCATCGTTGAAGACTTGTTGAATAGGAACAAATCAGAATACATCGAATTTCTTAGTCACAACTCGCAAAAATCAAGTGCTGAATCATAAAGTTGGCTCGCAAACTGAATTGGAGGTGAAATGGCGGTAGATATTGAAGCGATTAACGAAAGAATAAAAAAGGAAAGTGCATTTGTAGAAAGAATTACCGAAGCTGTTGCAACGATTATTGTTGGTCAAAAATATATGATCGAACGCCTTCTGATTGGTCTGTTGTCGAACGGCCACGTTCTGTTGGAAGGCGTTCCTGGTTTAGCCAAAACCATGGCCGTCAAGACGCTTTCGGCTACCATTCAAACCAAGTTTCAAAGATTGCAATTTACGCCCGACCTCTTGCCGGCGGACATAATCGGCACGCTAATCTACGATCAAAAGAATGGGGATTTTACCACCAAGAAGGGGCCTATTTTCTCCAACCTGGTGCTGGCCGACGAAATCAACCGGGCGCCGGCAAAAGTACAATCCGCCTTGTTGGAGGCCATGATGGAAAGGCAAGTCACCATTGGTGAGCATACTTTTCCTCTGGACGATCCTTTTTTGGTCTTAGCGACGCAAAATCCCATCGAACAGGAGGGGACGTACCCGCTGCCCGAAGCTCAGGTCGATCGTTTCATGCTCAAGGTTTCCATCGGCTATCCTAATAAGGAAGAGGAATTGGAAATCATGCGCAGAATGGCAGGTAAGAGCATTCCGGAGTTGGAATCTGTAGTGACACCCAAAGACATCATTGCGGCGCGGTCTTTAGTCAACGAAGTCTACATCGATGAAAAGGTGGAGCATTATATCATCGACATCGTTTTTGCTACCCGGCAACCAAAAGAATTTGGGCTGGAAGAATTGCAGGATCTAATTGCGTTTGGTGCCTCCCCAAGGGCCTCGATCTATTTGTATCAGGCCGCTAAGGCACACGCTTTTCTGCGCCGGCGGGGCTATGTGATCCCGGAAGATGTGCGCGCCATCGGCATGGATGTCTTGCGGCATCGCATAAATGTCACTTACGAAGCTGAGGCGGAAGAAATCACTTCGGAGGACGTGGTTCGCAAAGTGCTGAACAAGATCGAGGTGCCCTGAGTCAGATGATTCCCAAGGAGATTCTCAAAAAGGTCAAAAGAATCGAAATCCAAACGCGGGGGTTGGTCAACGACGTCTTTTCCGGTGAATACCATTCGGTGTTCAAAGGCCGGGGTATGGAATTCTCTGAAGTACGGGAATATCAGGTCGGGGACGACATCCGCAGCATCGACTGGAACGTCACCGCACGCATGGGCCACCCTTACGTGAAGATTTTTGAAGAAGAGCGTGAACTTACGGTCATGCTTCTGGTGGATGTGAGCTCTTCCGGCAACTTCGGTACGTTCGAGCGCATGAAGGGGGAAATTGCCATCGAAATCTGTGCGTTGTTGGCTTTTTCGGCGATTAAGAACAACGACAAGGTCGGGCTCATCATCTTTACAGATCGAATTGAAAAATACGTGCCGCCCAAAAAGGGCAAGACCCACGTGCTGCGGGTTTTGCGGGAACTGTTGTACCACCAGCCACAAGGTAGAGGCACCGATATTGCTATGACGCTGGAGTATTTGAGCAAATTAACCTCGCGGCGGGCGGTGGTTTTCCTGGTTTCGGATTTCATCGCCGATGACTACAAAAAAGCCATGCAGATCGCCAACAATCGTCACGATTTGGTAGCCATAACCATAACCGACCCGCGCGAGATGGACCTGCCCGACGTGGGGTTCATTGAACTGGAGGATGCAGAGACCGGGGAAATCGTGACTTTGGACACTTCGGATTTCCGTTTGCGGGAAGCGTTTTCGTCGGGAACGTCCAAGTCAAAAGCAGAGCGGGACAAGCTGCTGCGCTCCATGAACGTCGACTACATCGATATTCGCACAGATGAGTCTTACATCGAACCGCTCATCCAGTTCTTCAAAATGCGCGCTAAACGGTTCCGTTAATTCATTAAAATACGAAGGAAAGGGAAACGATGGGTAGCTCAGGCAAATTGGTTGTGTATGTTCAGTTGTTGCTTTTTGCACTAATTGGTTCCGGGTGTCAAAAGCGTGCGCAACCGAAAATGGCAGGAGAGCGAGTTCGCGATTTCGCCAACGCGCTTTACAACAATCAACTGTACCATCAGGCCATCGAAGAGTACAATTATTATTTGCAAAATTATGAATTGAGCGACGATCAACATGCCAACATCACCTACATCATTGGGGATATTTATTTCGAAAGGCTGAGGGATTATCAAAATGCTCTTGCGCAATATCTGAAGATCAAACATCTGTACGCTGAAAGTCCGCTGCAGGACAAAGTTAGCAAAAAGATCGTCGAGTGTCTTGAACGCTTAAACCGTTCCGCCGATGCCCAGCAGGCGTTAGAAGAAGCCACGCTGTTAGATCGAAGCCAGGTGAAATCTCACCATCCGGGTGCAGTCATTGCCAAGATTGGCAAGCGTGAAATTACCACTGGTGACCTGGAACACGAAATCAGCCAGCTCCCGCCCTACATGCAATCCCAGGTTACGGACAAAAGCAAGAAGATCGAATTTCTAAAACAGTACATTGCTACCGAACTTTTCTATGACAGTGCCAAGCGCGAAGGATTGGACAAAGACAAGGAAGTCCTGGATGCGGCGTTTCAGGCGAAAAAGAACTTTATGGTGCAAAAATATCTCAACGAAAAAATCTCCGACGAAGTCAACATTCAGGAACCGGACGTAGAGCTTTACTACAAAGCCCATAAGGACAAATACGTTGAAAAGGATAAGGATGGAAAAGTGATTCGTGAGAAACCGTTCGAGCAGGTGAAGTCACAAGTCATGCAGGACCTGGTGCGCGAGAGACAGAAGGAAGCCTACGATCGTCTGGTGCAGCGAATCATGCGAGCCGAAGCGGTGGAAATCTATGCCGACAAGCTGCAGTAAGACATTCAGCTCCTTTTTAGCTCTCGGAGTATTGCTTGCCGGCCTGGCGCTGGCAGCCGGACTGACCTACGGCCAGGGCGGCGTGCCCTCGGTAGAATCAAAGATCGACAAGACCACCATTACCATTGGCGACGTGGTGACCTATTCGATCATCGTGACCAGAGACCCGGATGTGCAAGTCGACATTCCGCTGGCAGCCAATCTCGGCAAATTCGAGATTCGAGACTACCAGGTCCACGACCCAGAGAAAGCGGGGGGCAAAATCGTAGAGCGCACCGATTATCTCATTTCAACCTTTGAGGTGGGTGAATTCGAGATTCCGCCATTAGAGGTCGACTATGTCCTGCCGGGGGATTCTACTAAACACTCCTTAAAGACAAGCAAACTCAATATCCTGGTCAAGAGTCTCAATCCGAGTGAGGCTGGCGATATTCGGGACATCAAGCCGCCGCTGAGCCTGCCGCGCGATTTTAGCAAGCTCATCCTGTGGGGCGCGATTGGTTTGGGGCTCCTTTTCTTATTGTCCGTTGCGATTTACATCTGGCGCCGAAAGAAGGCTGGCAAAACCATTCTGCCCAGGAAAGTGGAACCGCCACGGCCTGCCCACGAAACTGCTTTTGCCGCGCTAAACGCACTCAAGGAGTCGTCGCCGCTGCAAGAAGGCAAGTTCAAGGAGTTTTATGTTGAAGTTTCGCAAATTATTCGTAGCTACATCGAAGGCCGGTATTTCATTATTGCCCTGGAAATGACTACCTTTGAGCTGGTTGAAAAGCTCAAGGCTACTGAGATTGAACCCGAAAATATAGAATTGATTCAAGCATTGCTGGAAATCTGCGATCTGGTCAAATTCGCCAAGTACAGCCCCTCGGATTCAGAGCACCAATCCACACTGGCCAGGGCGTTTGAAATTGTGGATCGAACCAAGCTGGTTTACCACGAGGAGGAAATGGCGGCAGAGGCGGAAGGCGCACCACCTGAAGAATCTGAGGCGCAGAATACGCCGGCTTTGGTGAACGATTTGGAAAGTGAAAGTTAGGTCATGTTTCGTTTTGCCAATCCTGAGCTTTTGTGGTTCCTGTCCGTAATTCCGGTTCTGATTTTTTGGTACACCAGGAAAAATTACAGACGGCAGGGCACGCTGCGGTATTCTAATATCGGCCTGGTAAAAAACGTGGACAAACCGTCTTTCAAGAAAAAATATCGGCACATCTTGTTTGCGCTGCGCTTGATAGCGCTCTTGCTTCTGATCATTTGCTTTGCCAGACCACAATCGGGCCGCACCGAGGAAGAGGTTACAACCGAAGGCATCGACATCGTTTTGGCGGTGGATATTTCCAGCAGCATGCTCGCCGAAGATTTCAAGCCAGACAATCGGCTGGAAGCGGCAAAAAAGGTGGCCGCACAGTTCATCCAGGGGCGCAAGAACGATCGCATCGGGCTGGTCGTCTTCGCTGCGAAGAGCTTCACTCAGTGTCCGTTGACACTGGATTATGGTATCCTGCTGAATTTTATCGACAGGGTTGAAAGCGGAATGATCGAAGACGGCACGGCTATCGGCATGGCTATCGCCAACGCTGCGAACCGCCTCAGAGACAGCAAGGCCAAAAGCAAGGTGGTCATTCTGTTGACCGATGGCCAAAACAATCGCGGTGAATTAGACCCAGTGACCGCGGCGAAGGTCGCCCACGCATTCAAAATACGCATTTATACCGTCGGCGTGGGCAAATATGGCGATGCCCTCTACCCGGTGGACGATCCGATTTTTGGCAAACGGTACGTAAGAATGCCCGTGCAAATCGATGAAAAGACGTTGAAAGAGATTGCCAACATCACCGACGGCAGTTACTTCAGGGCAACGGACAAAGCGAGTTTGGAGAAAATATTCAAAGAAATCGACCAACTGGAAAAAACCAAAATCGAAGTGAAACAGTTTACCCGCTTCAAGGAGTTGTTTACCACTTACTTGGGTTTGGCTTTGGCGGTCATCGTTTTAGAGGTCGTGTTGAGCAACACAAAATTCCGAAAGATTCCGTAGACATGATCAGGTTTGCACAAATTGGCTATTTGCATCTCATCTGGCTGGTGCCGCTTTTGGTGCTGTTTTACACTTTTGTTTTCAAGTGGAAGAAGCGCGCGTTGCAGCGTTTTGGTAGACTTGAATTGGTGGGAAACCTCATTCGGTCCACCAGCCGGCGTCGTCAAATCTTGAAGGCCTCCTTAATCGTGGCCGGCGTTCTTTTTATTACGTTGGCTTTGGCACGCCCACAAATTGGTACGCGGCTGGAAGAAGTCAAACGCGAAGGCGTGGACGTCATGGTCGCCCTGGATGTCTCAGCTTCAATGTTGGCAGAAGACATCAAACCCAATCGGCTGGCAAAGGCCAAGCATGAGATTTCAGCCTTCATCGATTTGCTGCAAGGCGACCGGATTGGATTGATTGCTTTTGCTGGCGAAGCTTTTGTGCAGTGTCCACTCACTTTAGATTACGGCGCAGCGAAAACATTCCTGGACATCATGGATCCAACCCTGATACCGGAACCCGGCACCAACATAGGCGCTGCCATTGAACTGGCCATCAAGAATTTTGAATCAAAGGAACGGAAATACAAAGTGCTGGTGCTTATCACGGACGGAGAAGACCACGGCGGGGACGCTGAGAAATTCGCCGAAATCGCAGACAAAGAGGGGATCGTTATTTTTACCATAGGCATCGGCTCCCCTAAAGGGGTGCCCATACCGCTCCATAACGAAACCGGTGCTCAGAAGGGCTTCAAGAAAGACCGCAAGGGCGACGTGATTTTGACCAAGCTGGACCAATTGACCCTGGAGAAAATCGCCCTAACCACTGGAGGAAAGTACTACCATTCAGCTACCGGCGAAGTGAAGTTGGAGCTGGTGAACAACGAAATCTCCAAGATGGAGAAAAAAGAATTAGCCTCGATGAAATTTTCCCAATTCGAAGACCGTTTCCAGTATGTGTTGGTCTTTGCAATAATCGTTTTTATTGCAGAAATCCTGATCTCTGAAAGAAGCAGAGTGAAACAAGAATGGCGCGGCAGATTTGAATAATACTTCACCTTCAGGTTGGCCGGGGAAACCAATGCTCAGAATCAACGGTTTAAGAGATATGCGTTCAAAACTCACTGGTTTGTTGCTGGTGTTTCACGTGTTCTTAGGGGCAGCTTTTGCCCAGGGCGGCCATAAGCAAGTCGCCGATGGCAACAAGCTGTTCGCCGAAGAAAAATATGATGAGGCCAACAACAAATATCGCGATGCTCTGATTGAAAGTCCGGAGTCGCCCATCATTCAGTTCAATATTGGCGATGCTTTGTTTAAGAAGCACAACTATGAGGAAGCGCTGAAATCGTACGAAAAAGCCACCTCGTCGGATGACCTCAATTTGCAGGCGCAGGGGTATTACAATTTGGGCAATACGCTGTACAAAATGGGCAAGCTGCCGGAAAGTATTTTGGCCTACAAGAAGGCCCTGGAACTCAATCCTAATGACGAAGATGCGAAATACAACTTAGAATATGTCCGCGCCAAGTTGAAGGACTCAGCAAACAAGCAACCGCAGCAGAATCAGCAGCAACAACAGCAGCAACAGCAAGGTCAGCAGAATCAGGATTCTCAGCAACAGGATCGAGAGAAACAACAGAAGAAAAACGAATCCGACCAGCAACAAGGGGACGATGAACAAAAGCAAAAAAGTCAGCAGGAACAGCAACAAGAGCAAACCCAGGATCAACCAGAAACCCAACCTGGTGAACTGTCCAAGAAAGATGCTGAGCGGATTCTGAACGCCTTGAAAAACGATGAGCAAAAACTTCTGCAGCAACAAAGGGTCAAGAAGCAGGGCCGTGCTTTTCGTGGAAAGGATTGGTGAGAGGGAGTCTGGTAAAACTTTGTGCACCTCAACAACGCGGTTCTAAGATGACACATTTTCCAATAAAGCACTCTATCCTGGCAGCCCTCATCGTGGGCGTCGGGGTGCCCGCTCTCCTTGGGCAGGGTCTGGAGCTCAGCGCACATGTGGATCGCACCCCGGTCAGCCTGAATCAGCAATTTGAGTTAACCGTGGAGCTTTCCGGTTCTGATGCCAACAAGGCACCGGAACCCGCTGTGCCCGATATTGAAGAATTCGCCTCCTATCTCGGTTCTGGCAGCTCACAGAACATACAGATTATCAACGGTAGGATGTCTGTTTCTAAGACCATTAGCTATCATTTCATTGCGACCAAAGTTGGTAAGTTTCAAATCCCACCCATTGAAATACGCTACCGGGGCAAGCGTTTCGCCACGGACGCCATCCCCATCGAAATCGTGCAAGGGCAAGCTGCTGCTCCGCAAACGCAAGGCAGAAGACAGAACCGGGCGGCACCAAAAGCCACCGGAGATTTGTCTGACGTGCTTTTTCTGAGGGCAACAGCCAACAAAAAGCGCGTTTATCAGAATGAACCGATCGTGGTTTCCTACAAGATCTACATGGCGGTCACGGTGACCACCTATGGCATTTCTCAGTTGCCCAATACCGTAGGATTTTGGAACGAGGAAATACCTTTGCCGCAACGGCCAGGCCTTCACGAGGAGTTGGTCAATGGGCGAAGATTCAGAGTAGCCGAGATCAAGAAGCTGGTGTTGTTTCCACAAGGGCCTGGCATGAAAACGTTAGATCCGCTCACCATCGAATGTGAAGTTCAAATGAAACGCAGGCGGAGACGAAACGACCTGTTCGACAGCTTCTTCGAAGATCCGTTTTTTGGGTTGACTCAAACGGTGAGACGGAATGTGACCTCGAACCCCCTTTCCATTGAAGTCATGCCCCTTCCGGAGAATGGCAAGCCTGACGATTTTTCAGGAGCGGTCGGCATCTTTTCGATTTCCAACGCAGTGGACAAAACAGAGGTAAAGACTAACGAAGCCGTCACTTTGAAAGTAAACATCTCAGGGACTGGAAACATAAAATTCCTGCCAAAGCCACACATTAGTTTTCCCACGGATTTTGAGGTTTATGATCCTAAGATTTCGGAAAATATCAACAGAAAAAACAATGTCATTTCGGGGAGCAAGACGTTCGAATATATCTTGATTCCGCGATTTCCAGGTAACCAGGTGATCAAGCCGATTTCTTTTTCTTACTTCGATTTAAATAAGAACAAATACAAAACGGTGAGGACAAACCCTGTCACGATTTCCGTCAGCAAGGGCAACGAGCAATTGGTGTCCGTTGGAATAGGAAGCTCAAAAGAAGATGTTAAATTCATTGGGAAAGACATCCGCTTCATTCAGATGCGGTTACCTGAGTTTCATAAGATTGGTCGGGTGTTTTATAAGGAGTGGCCTTTCTTCGCGATTCTAATCGTGCCGTTGCTGCTCTTAGGGGCAACCGTCGGGTACCAGAAGCATCTGGAAAAACTCAATACCAACGTCGCTTATGCCCGCAGCAGGAAAGCCAATCAAATGGCTTTGAAGAGATTGCGATTGGCCAACAAACAGTTAAAGCAAAGCAATGCAAGCGCTTTTTATGGCGAGGTTTCAAAGGCCCTCATGGGCTTTATTGGCGACAAATTCAACGTGTTTGCGGCGGGCCTGATGACCGACCAGGTTGAGGCCATGTTGCGGCAACGCGGTGCCAGAGAAGAGGTGGCAACGGAGTTCCTGGAATGTCTCAAGGATTGTGAATACAGACGCTTTGCACCTTCTGCGGCCGACAACGGGGCCTTACAGGACTTTTTTGAACGCTCAAAGAATGCGATCATCAGTTTAGAAAGGGAAATTTGAGCATGCTCGTTCTTAGGCAAACCACACGGTTGGGTTTCGCATTCCTCGTCGCTCTGATGATTGCAGGGAAGTGTGTAGCCAGCGAAAGCGACACCCATTTTAAAAGGGGCAATGAGTTTTATGAAAAAGGTGAATATGGCTCTGCAATTGCAGAATACGAACAAATATTGCAGTCGGGATATGAAGGTTGGGAGGTTTACTTTAACCTTGGTAATGCTTATTTCAAACAGGGAGAATTGGGCGAGGCCATTCTGAATTTTGAACGGGCCAGAAAGCTAAATCCTGACAACGAAGACATTGAGTTTAATCTGGATCTGGTGAATCTCTCTGTGGTGGATCGCGTGCCGCAATTGCCGCAATTTTTTGTGTTGGAATGGATTAGCAAGTTTGTGAGGATTTTGAGCCTAAACACTCTGGGCATTGTCACCATCGTCGCCTATCTGCTGTGGACCTTTTTGATAATTTTGCGGCTGGCATTCAAGCGGGTTCAACTGAGAAGATTTTATTTCGTGGCAATATTAATAAGCAGCACCGTCTTTTTTGTGCTGGGCAGCACTTTAGCTTTGAGAATATTTCAAAATGAGACTGATTCTGAAGCTATACTTCTGGCAGAGAAGGTCGATGTTAAGAGTGCCCCGGGTTCTGCGGGCACCGATTTGTTCACCCTGCACGAAGGGGTCAAGGTGTCGATACAGGATCGTTCGGGTGACTGGTTGAAAATAAAACTTGCCGATGGAAAGGTCGGGTGGTTGTTGGGAGATGCCGTAGAACAAATATAACCACCAATCATTACAATGACAGTGATCGTTTACCAGAGGGCGCAAGTGTGCAAGTACTGTACAAGAAAATTAAAGCCGATCTGAAACAGGCGTATGCGACCAATCTCAAGAAGTCGCTCATCCTGGTTTTGTTGCTGTTCATTGCTCTGGTAAATATTTCTCCTAAAATACCCGTCAAAACCGAAAATGTCAACGCTCCCCACGTGGTACTGACCATTGAAGACATTCCAATTACGCGACAAGCATTCAGGCGCCCCCCTCCCCCTAAACCGCAAATTCCGGTACCTTCCGAAGACGAATCCATTCCGGAAGACGAGACGATTGTAGAAACCACGCTGAAGTACACCAATGTTTTCGATAATCTTCCCGAAGGAACCATCGGCCCTGTGGGGTTGAAAATCACGCCTCCTCGTCCCATTGCCTGGGTGTTTCCTGAATATCCCAAAGACATGAAAAAGAAGGGTATTCGCGGCGAGGTAAAACTCAGCATTCACATCACTGAGAAAGGTAACGTCTCCGAAGTGGTGGTGCTTGAAAACACCACCGGTAGCAAGGCGTGCGCTGACGCTGCCGTTTCTGCTGCCTATGGCAGTCGATTCTCTCCCGCGCGGGAAGGGAACAAACCCATCAATTTTTGGATCACCCAACCCTATCGCTTTGATGTTAGCCGGTGAGTCGTAAACATAGTTAGCACATAGTGCTAATTAATTTACCAAGTGGGCGGTAGTTTCTCTCTATTTGAACCAACGACCAGTATAAAGCGTTGATAATAATAGGCGATTGGATTCGCCCTGTAGAATGTCCTTGCTGGCATGTCGTTTGCAGAATTTCCATTGAAATCTTCAAGAGAAAATGTTTTTCATAGAGGAGAAAAGAAAATGAGAAAACAAATCAAGCAGGCTGCCGTGTGGTCCTTTTTCGTTGTTCTCAGTTCTTTCTTTTTAGGAGGATGTTACACGCAACTGGCCAAGCCAGATCGCCATGATGATGATGAGTATTATGTGGAAGAGTACCAGGAGTCCGAACCAGAGGATGACAGTGAGGAAGCTTACGAGGAGGCCTATGAGGGGGAGGATGAAGAAGAGTACCAGGATGTTGATATACAACGTAACTACTATGGCAACGTTTATGTGATCGGCCCCTATGGCGGCCCCTGGTTTTACGACCCATTTTTCTACGATCCTTTTTACTACGACCCATTTTTTTACGATCCGTTCTACTATGATCCGTTCTTCTACGGTTTTGCTTACTCCCCTCACTACTACCCACCGCCGCACCATTCGGGATTTTCTGTTTTCATAGGATTTTACGACCCCGCATTCTGGTGTGGCACTTATTGGTATGCTCGCCACGGGGCTGTGCGTGGATTCCATGCAGCAGGGCGTTTCAACTATCCTTATTTTGCCGGTGGTGCCTTTGCCGGTGGTTCCTTTGGCGGTGCTTCCGGTCTGCCGGTGAAGAAGAGAGACTTTGGCCGGGGCGGAACCACGGTGGTAGACAATTTCGGTAGAACGCCCAGACGCAGGGAAAGCGGCAAGTCTCAAAAGACTACTAAGACGGGCGTGGCAATAGACAACGTTACAAAGATTGGAGGTTCGCCAACGCCGGTAACCTCGATTTCTCGTCAAGGAAATCCTTCAGGGGCGAGAGGACGGAATTCGGGGTCGCGCGTTGAGCGGGGGAGAAAGAAGCGGCCTTCTTCCCAAAATGGCAGCGGGTACAGGCGGAAACACAACCCGGTGAAAATTGAAAGAGTGGTTAAGGTAAACGGGCCGATGCAAAACGTCGGTAAGAGTGGTCTGAAAAAGAGTAGCCGCGGGTCGAGTCGGGGAGCGCCGTCGAAAGTCAGGCGCTCAGGCACCAGGCAGGTCTTCAAGCAGATACCGCCCTATGTAGTCAAAAGCAGTCGCTCGCGCTCCAGCACCTCTAAGTCGAAGTCGCCATCGAAATTCAAGCGCGTGATTTCAAAGCTCGGTACCTTGGTTAAAAACAGCAGCCGTGGAGGTAAAAGGTTCAGCGGCGGCTCATCGAGGGGGCACTCATCCGGCCAGTCATCAAATAAACCGAGCCGCCGGCGAAAGAATTAACCCACTTGGACTTATGACCATGTTTTTTGCACGGAGGAACCAATGTTTAACGACAGAGCCCGCTTAACTCTGCTCCTCGTCCTGGGGTTGCTTACTGCACACGTCTCGTCCACTTTGGCCCAGGGTGACCAGGTTGTTCTGGAAGACAACATTTTTACCCTGGGTATGCAGCTCGGCGTAGGTACCAGAGCTCTGGGTATGGGAGGGGCGTATTCGTACCGTCATGGTGACTATTCGGCGTCTTTTTGGAATCCAGCCGCTTTAACCGACATCAAGCGTATCGAGGTTTACGGATCCATGAGCCACCTGATTCGCGACAATAACTCGCAATTTGCCGGAGTCGGAACACCCGATCAAGCCACGTTCACAGACTTCAACACCTTTGGGTTGGCTTATCCGGTGCCTACCTCTCGGGGGAGTTTGGTGCTGTCATTCGGTTACAACAGGGTAAAGTCAGTGGATCAGAATTCGGAATTCAACTGGTTCAATGCCACGCCGGACGACTCAGTGCGGCAAGCCTGGCGGGAACGCGAAAACGGCAGTCTGAACGCCTGGATTTTGTCGGGAGGGATTGACGTTTCCAAGAACCTGTCGGTGGGAATCGGCTTGAACTTCTGGACCGGCAACGACGATTTTGAGTTGGCTTTTCGGGAAAGAGACGAGTTAGACCTGTACACGTTCGACCAGAACGACGTTGAATCCAACATCAATTCCGACATTACGGGCTTCAATGTGAAGCTTGGTGCCTTTTACCGCCTGGGACGCGTGTTGCAATTAGGGGCGTCCATTGCTACGCCGACTACTTTGCGAATCAAAGAAACTTCGAATCGATTTCAAAATCTGATTTTTGATGCGGATTCAACTCTGAGCTTTACCGATGAAGGCTTTTTTGACTACAAGATCCGTTCGCCGTTCACTTTTTCAGGCGGAGGCACTTTAAACCTGCTGAACTTCGTCTTTAGTGGTGAAGTGGAATACAACGATTGGACTCAAACTCGCTATACCACAGACCCGCCTTTTCAAGCCACGAAAACAGAGGCTAATCGTCTAATTGAAGAGAGCTATCGAGCCACAATGAGGATCCGCGGGGGGGCTGAGTTTACGCTGCCCTTCACCGGGCTTAGCTTCAGAGTCGGTTACTTCCGTGATCCCTCCATATTCGAAAATGCCCTGTCGGACCAGGACAAGCAATTCTACACCGCCGGGGTAGGTTTTCTTTTGGCCAAACAAGTCAAGCTCGACCTTGCCTATGCGTACGGATTTTGGAAAAATCGCAACGTAGCTCGTCCCGAAACTAATGACGTCACCAGTCTCGTTGAGGACGTTACCGTGAACAAGGTATTTGTCAGCCTGGCCTTCCGACTGTGAGTTTAACGCACTGCATGTTAGAGTTCTGGCCATGGCTTTAAAACCGAAGCTTACTTTTGCTTCCTGGACAATTCTCGGGGGAGGGAAATTACACGAGCACTCAGATGCTCCGTCAAATTGGTCATGTGTCGAGGTTCCGTGACGCGACCTTAAATACTCATGGTCCAGAATCCAACGAAATAAACCAAGAATTTGACAATGTTAAGTTAGTAGGGGCAGATTCTCAAGCAATATTAAGAGATGGTTTGTCGGTCGACACCTGCTTGAATTTGAACGCGGCAAAGCCATCTGGCTTGCGTGCGAACCAGGAATACCCCCTGAACGTTGGTGGCAGCGCTCTTGAAATTGAGATGCCCATCCAATCCGAGCAATTCTGGAGTGGGAAATTAACAGGTAGATATCCTGAAAGGAAATCGTAATGTCATCATGAAATCTCGTGGCGGCCTCTTAGAATTTCTCTGTTTCCTTGCGATAATCTCCGCCTCTACCACGAATCTGGCGGCGCAAACCGAGAGAAGCAAGTCACACGATTATCTGCTCGAGGCGAAAGCCTTTGAATCTAACGGGAAATTTAAGAAGGCTGAAAAAAACTACAAGAAGGCTTTGAAACTCAACTCGGCTTCTATTCAGGCCTTGCGTGGTTTGAGCCGGGTTGCGCTGGCCAAACAAGACTGGGGCGACCTGAAAAAGTGGAACAAGGAAATCCTGGATATCTTGCCGGGGGACTTGCAAGCAAAATATGACCTCGGAGTTGCCTATCGTGAGTCCGGCAAATTCAAGGTTTTTTTCTTAAGGAGAAAAGACTTTAGCACTTCTAGGAAATACTTTGATGCGGTGATTCTTGCTGACTCAGCTTTCAAAGATGTGCTATACCAGCGTGCCTTCTTGGAGCGACGCAAGGAGAATTGGACGGAAGCCATCGAATGGGGCCACAGGCAAATCGGTCTGAAGCCTGCCCTGGTAGAGGCCCAGGCGGGTTTGTTTAAGTTTTATCGGCTGTTCCTCATCAACAACAACGATAAGAAAATAGGAAACTGGTTGCGCTCCCACAAGAATGATTGGGCCATTTTTGCTCTTGGTGAACAACACCGTCGGAAAAAGAGATTTGAGCAGGCCAGGATTGTTTTTCAGGCCTTGCTGGCGAAACCGCTGACCATCAGCAAAATCCCCATCTATTTGTCACTGGTGCGAATGAACCTTCAGCAGGAGAAAAAGGATGAAGCCAATCGATATTTTCGTATGGCCGTTGATTCCATCAAAACCAGTTTGGACGCCGAATTTCTGTTTGAAGATTCGAAATATATCTTTAGCGATGAAGAATTAGACCGCTTTCGCGCCTTGAGCACGGCCGAGGGAAAAAAGGAGTTCTTCCGCAGATTCTGGGTTTCTCGCGACCCAACGCCGGCCGCACAGGTCAACGTGCGCGCTTTGGAGCATTTTAGACGTATGCTGTATGCGGAAAGAAACTATTGGGACGATCACATCCGGTCCTGGTTCGACAATCCGGACCAGGTTGCTTATCTGAAATTTCCCAAGAGTTACTACTTGAACGAGGAATTCAACGACAGAGGCCTGATTTATATTCGGCACGGGGAACCCGATGACAGCGCCGTAACCCTTGCCGGGGGCATCACAACAAACCAGTCCTGGCTCTATTACGCACGTGAAGACCGGCCTGAGTACATTTTTCACTTCATCGGTCGACACTGGCGCCTGGCCCCATATATTCAGGATCGAGCTATGCTGGCTGACCGACTGGGTTGGGATGTGACTCTTGATAGACTGTACTACTCGAACTCACAAGTAGATTTCAACAGTTTGCTGCATCAGATCGCGATAGAAAGCGAAGACGCAGTTTATGGTGCCATGTCTACGGATTCCCACACCTGGGACAAACAAACCAGAGCCTTGCAAACGCCCTTCTACTGGGCCTTTTTTCGCGGCCAACAAAATAGGACCCGCTTGGAACTTTATGTTGGCATTCCTCTCAGGGATTTTGGTGTCAACAAACCTGAAAAGTTAAAAGAGCTGAGTTTTGAGCAAGCAGCGGGCATTTATGATGCCCAATTCAACCAAGTAGAGAGAAAGTTCGAAAACGTGCTAATTGCAGGGGCAAACGCTCCCAGAATCCAGGCAAACTACTTTGTTCAGCGGTATATTTTTGACCTGGCGCCGGACTCCTACAACGTGGCTTTCTATGCTAAACAAGCTGAATCCACCAAAATAGGCGGCGACAAATTTGACATCACCGTGCCTGCGTTTGTTGCCGGCAGTTTAAACATGAGCGATCTTGAATTAGCTTATCAGGTTGAAGACTCAGAGGCCAATTCTCCATTCAACAATCATGGCTTGACGATAATGCCAAATCCAGCAAAGGAATTTGTTCTTGCGGCACCGATGGTTCTCTATTTCGAGATTTACAATTTGCGCAAAGACCAGGATGGAGAAACGTCCTATGAGATTGAAACCGAAATGATTCAATTGAAAAAAAAGCGGGGCGGATTGAAGAAGATTTTTAAGTTCTCCAGCGACGGACAAAAAAAGCTGATCTCTATTAAAGACAGACGCAGTGGCCGGAAAACTGATGCGGTTGAATACACCAGTTTCGACGTCAGCCGGTTAGAAGCGGGGGAATACGAATTGTCGGTCAAAGTGAGGGACTTGAATGCGGAAAGCTCCGTGGAGAAATCCATCGATTTGACTTTGCGAAAGAAATAAGGTCAGACTGTCTTTGAGGAGTTCCTGTCGATGTTTAGAATCGTCCTGCGATTGGCAGGTTTGACTGTATATCTTAATTGACACCACACAGTACTATAACTTCAAAATTTAAGGGTGCAGCCATGTTGAAACGTAATTTTCTGTTTGTCCTCCTGTTGTTGTTCGCCGCATGCGCTTCAACTTCTTCCACGGTTAGACGAAACGACCCGGTCACCATTGTGCTCAAGAACGGTGACACCATCAAGGCGGATGTGCTGGACATCTGGAAAGAAAAGGTCGTCTTCAAGGCAGCCGATTGGAGAAAGGCTTACGAATATGGCGAAGTAGTAAGCAACAGCCGAATCGAAGGGATTCGACTCAAAGACGGCACGGTGCTTTCCGTGGCAGATTATGACGCCTACCGAAAAGGTGGGAAAATCCGAGCCAGGAAAAAACGCAAGTCGAAAAATGAAGACGTCGCGGAAGCACAACAAGGCGAATCGGATTTGCAGCCGGATGCGCGTTTTGAAGAGCTGAAGAAGAAGCCCATTTCAAAAATGACGGAAAATGAATTCAAGTATTTCATGATGATGAAGGAACGGGAAATAGCAGAGCGAGAAAAGGAAGCCGCAGCGAGCAGAGAAGCGGTCATTTCAAACACCGACAATTCTGAAAAGGAACAGGTGCAGGAAGCCGGAGCCACCTCGGCGGAGTTGAACAAACCCGCCTCACCGACTTTGAGTGAGCAGCCCGCCCCCAGCGTGAATGCCGGCGGTCTTGGATTGAAGCTGCCCCAGGTGGTGCAGTCCCCGGTTCTGCCGGCTGCCACTTCGGATCTGGAGGCCGTGGTGGAATCGCTAATCGAGTCTGGCCTGGCACCGTCTTATTTGCGCTACTTGAACCAAAAGGCTGCCGTTGGCCAGACTTTGACCAGCGCGGAAGCCAGCCTGTTAAACAAGATTCAAAGCAATCCCGGGTGGCAGGAAAAACTCGACGATTTGAAATATCTCACCCGCGTCGCCCAAAAATCACTTTCGCGCGCGTTTCTCTACAATCCGGAAGAGCTGAGTGAAAAGCTAAAATTGAAATTTGATCCGGATTTAGACCTGGACTTTTTGGACATGATGCAGCAGATTCACCGCAGATTGGGTGAGGACGTGAAAATGGGCGACTTTAGACTGTTAGTAGGTGTCGTTGGCGAAAGCGGTGCCAACGCCATCAAGACCATTCTCGAAAACTACGCTTCATGGCAGTTTGTTGTGCAACGAAATAAGGCCATAGTCACCAGGTAGCCATCTCTCCTCCTTTTCTCTTAGGTTAGAAGGCAAATGGCGGGCTCAGTCCTGTCCTTTGCCTTCTAATTTGTACCAACACCATCGTAAAATTTTATTGCATCCGACGATTATATTTTATAAGTTAGCGAAGTTCTGAGATGGTTCAAATGGTTGCAAGGTCTAAATTCACACTCTTCATTTGTTCGGTCCTATTCTTTTTGACTCTGACTTTAGTGCCGTTCAATCTATTTGCGGTCAAGCCAGGAGCGCCCCATCAAGGCCGGAAGAATCTCCAGGCTGAAGCATTTTTTCAAAAAGGTGCGACGCTTGCCAGGAAGGGGAAAGTCTTGCCAGCGATTGACGCTTTCAGGGCAGCCGTGGAAATTGATCCCCGCTATGCTGAGGGGTATCATCAGATGGCTTTAGAATACATGAAGTTGGGAACCATTGACGGCCGGACCAAAGCTACCCGGGCCATGAAAAAAGCCTTGCGGCTCGATGACCAGAATGCGCACTATTGGTTGAGCATGGCCAGGCTCTCCTTGAAAAAACAGATGCGTGGCGAGGCCAAGGCGTGTTTTAACAAGGTGCTAAAACTGGATCCTCACAATGCCGAAGCCTATTATCACCTCGGACTGCTGAAAGAGAAAGACATGCTTTGGTACAAAGATCTCATCAGTCCTCAGACGGAGGGCGTGACCTTCAATTACACCCCATACGCTGAGGATGATCTAAAGAATGCACAAGATTATTACAAGCAAGCTATTGTGCACGCTCCAAAGTTTAGCCTTGCCTATTTCCATCTGGCTTTGATTTGTTATGAATTGCAAGACTATTCGGCCATGCGGAATTATCTCAGCAAGGCGTTGGATTTCGCGCCTGACAACAAGGATTTCCATTTGTTTTTGGGCCTGGCATTTCATCGATTAGGTCAATATGAGTCTGCTGTGGAGTTCTACAACGCAGCGAAAAAATACATGTCTGATGAAGAATTGGCTTTGTTCGATTCTATCGAACCCTTGCTGAATCCCAAAATGCGTGAGAAATACGTCCTGCTGAACGAGGAGGAGAAAAGTCGGTTCGAAAACAGATTCTGGAAACAGCGCGACCCTCTTTTCTTGACCGAGTTCAATGAACGACGATTGGAACATTATGGCCGCTTCGCCCACGCCAACTTGCGATTTGGATTCCCGGAAAAGGGCATTGAAGGGTGGCAAACCGATCGTGGAAAGACCTACATTCGTTTTGGCCCCCCAACAGTTCACTACAAGACCCGTCCTGAATTGGTTCTTAATTTCAGGAGCAATCCGTTGCACCCATCCAAGGAATATTGGGGTTACCATGATTTCGATTTTACATTCATAGATGAATATTTGAGCCGCAATTACAAATTCAAGCGGGACCTCGATCCGGAGAACGATTCGAAAATTCAGTTCGAACAGCTCATCAAAAAGGTGCCCGAATATTACCAGCACAACTTTGGCCGGCCTCTATTCGATGTTCCTTATTTGATTACGCAATTCAGGGGTGACTCCGGTAAATCAAGGGTGGAGTTGTATTACGGTATGCCAAGTGAGCCGTTAGGGTCAGTCATTGCAGGCGACGCAGCGACCTACCATCTCAAAAGAGGTGTCTTCGTATTTACCGAGCAGTGGGACGATGTGTTGCGGCGAGTGCAGGCGCGTGCTTTCTCGGTAGATGCTACCGTTGCTAAAATAGCTTCAGAAATGATCGATCGCAGCATCTTGGAACTGAGGCCAGGCAACTACAACATTGCGCTTGAACTCGTGGACCAACAGTCTGGTACTGCAGGTATTTTGCGAACTCCCCTCCAGGTACGCGCGTTCAGCAGCGAACGAATAGACATGAGCGACATTCTGCTCACCCGCGAGATTCGAGACCGGGGCTCCGTTCCGGTTTTTGACTCAGAGAGTCTTCACGTTGTCCCGGCGCTCGATCACAGATTTGCCCTCGAGGAACCGATTAAGATGGGTTTTGAGCTTTACCATCTAACACTCGACGACGCTGGCACCTCTAACTACAGAATAGAAACCGTCCTGCGTCCTTTGGAAAAGAAGAAAAGCGGCCTGGCCGCCTTTACGACAAGTATTGGCAAGGTCTTTGGAAAGGGCGGGACTAAGACAATGGAGGTCAGCACGTCTCACGACTTTCAAGGTAGTTCAAATCTTGAGCGTCAGAGTCTTTCGGTTCAATTAGCTCAGGCTGTACCCGGGAAGTATGCCATAATCGTCCGGGTCACCGATTTGAATCGCGGTACAACGGTGAGTAAAGAAGCGGATTTTGAAATAGTCGAATCGTTTTCACAAGTTTCAAAAAAGTAAGCTTTTCAATTCAGCGTCCTTCGGGGTGCAAACTCCCGATCCAGGTTTGGGTCAAATCAGATGTATTGAGTTTTTGCAGAGGAGGTACTTGTCATGAACAAACGCTTTCGGGTCTGGCCATTTTTACTTGGTGCCACCGCATTTTTGTTTTTTCAGTTTGGCGCAAGAAATATATTCTCTGGCCAGAAAGAGGTCCCCTTTCAACTCTTTTTCACGTCAGACATCAGCGGTTATTTAAAACCGTGTGGCTGAAAGCTTAATCCGCTCGGCGGACTGGCTCGGCGAGCCAGCTACTTGCACAGTCAGAAGCAAAATGGTGCGCACCAATTATTGCTCGACTGCGGTGACTTCGGTCGGTCGAAACGAGGTTCTCATATTTTGAAAGCAGAGTTTGTTCTCAAAGGGGCCTCTGCGATGAAGTACGACGCCATTAATCTTGGCGAAAAGGACCTGCAGTTTGGCCATGAGTTTCTGGAACGGATGCGGAGCAAGTACCATCTACCCTTTGTCTCTGCCAACGTTTATTATTCCGGTACCAAAAAGCTTTTTGCGAAGCCGTACCTGATAAAAAAATATTCCGGCGTGAAGATTGGCATTTTTGGCATAGCGAAAAAAGAAGGGGTGCAGCGCTACGTCAAGCCAGAGACCGGTTTTGAAATCTCGGATCCGGTCATGGCCGCCAGGGCGGCAGTAGATTATCTCAGGCGAGAATGCGACGTGGTCATAGCGCTGTCCCATCTCGGGTTGAGCGGTTCGCGCAATTTGGCCAAAACGGTAAGTGGCATCGACATCATCATCAGCGGTCACGACGGCCAGAAGTTGAAGAAGCCTGAGCAAATTGGTAGTGCTGTGCTCATGCAGGCCGGGGCGCAAGGCAAATACCTGGGCCAGATAGATTTTACTTTTGCCGCCAAACGGGTTGTGGTAAGCGACGGCAAGATAGTAGCTTTGAACGACAAAATCCCCGACGATCCCCGATTGGCAGGCGTGGTAAAGGAGTTCGATGATGCGCTGTTGAAGACGTATCCCATGGAGAGTGCTGACCTAACGGGCAAGGTGTCCGAAATCAGCGAAAGAAAATGTATGACCTGCCATCCCAAACAGTACACACAGTGGCGTCGCACCGGCCACTACAAGGCCTGGCAGTCTCTGGTTGCCAAAGCCCGCAATTTGGACCAAGATTGCCAGCGCTGCCATACGTCGCGGTTCGGCAAGACGGCCGGCTTCAAATCCGTCTACGACACGCCGGATATGGTCAACGTGCAGTGCGCCGAGTGTCACCGGGAGAAAGAGGGACACATTTCAACTCACTTGAATCGTTCCCTCAAGAAGTTGCGGAGCTCCAAAAGCCAATCTAATGGGCACGCCCTTGCAGATTTCAAACCCATTACGGAGCAAACTTGCCTGAAATGCCATGACCAGAAGAACAGCCCGAATTTCAATTTCAAGGATTATTTGGCACAGGTAACGCATTGAATCGTTTGACAATACGGGACAGAATGGTTATATTCACCACAGGGAATGATTGAAATCAACAAGGAGTGTTAAAATAAGATGATAAAAGATGTAGAAATAAAAGAGCTCGTTACCCATCCGGATGAGCGTGGTTTTTTCAGAGAAATTATTCGGGTGACCGATGCGTTTTTTGGGGAGGGATTCGGGCAGTTCAGTCATTCTCTTATGTACCCGGGCGTTGCCAAGGCCTGGCACATTCATAAGACGCAGGTCGATTGGTGGTACGTGCCTGTCGGCAATCTAAAGGCAGTTCTACATGATCGAAGGGTGGACTCTCCGACACGGGGCGTCACCGAGGAATATTTCCTGGGGGAGAATTTTCCGGCAAGAGTTTTGAAGATTCCGCCTGGCGTTGCCCATGGGGCCAAAGTTCTCGGCGACGTGACCCATCTCTTCTACATTACTTCTAAAACCTATGATCCCGCTGAAGAAGGGCGCATTGGGCACGACGATCCCGAGATCGGCTACGATTGGACGGCCGGACCTGCAATTAAATGACAACCCTGTGAAAGGAAGTTGGTGCAATGGATTTAGGCTTAGCAGGTAAAGTGGCTTTGGTAGCGGCTTCGAGCAAGGGCCTGGGAAAGGCTGCCGCTTTGGGGCTTGCTAAGGAAGGGGCAAAGCTGGTCATTTGTGCGCGCAATGAAGAGGTCCTGGAAGCAGCCGAGGAGGACATTCAGGCCAAAACCAACGCGGAAATCCTTGCGGTTCCAACGGATCTGGCCGATCACGAGGCCATAAAGAGATTGGTCGAGGCTGCGACCAGCCAATTCGGCACCATTCACGTCTTAGTAAACAATGCCGGTGGTCCGCCTCCCGGATTCTTTGAGGATCTGACGGACGCCCATTGGCAGAAGGGCTTTGAGCTTACGCTCATGTCCTCTGTCCGCTTGACGCGCGAAGTTTTACCCTTGATGAAAAAGCAAAAATGGGGCAGGATCATCAACGTGACTTCTCTTTCCGTAAAGCAACCGATCGATGAACTGCTTTTGTCCAACAGCCTGCGGTTGAGTATTTTGGGGTGGGCCAAGACTCTGGCCGGTCGTGTGGCCGCTGATGGGATTCTGGTCAACAACGTGTGTCCAGGCTGGACCCGAACAGGCAGAGTGCAGGAAATCCTGCAGGCACGGGCAGAGGCTGAGAACACTACCCCGGAAGAGGTCGCGCAAGGCATCGTCAACAATATCCCCATGGGACGCATGGCCGAGACGGAGGAATTCGCCAATTTGGTGGTTTTTCTGGCCTCGGAGCGTGCCAGCTACATCACGGGCACTTCTATTCAGGTGGATGGCGGCGCGGTTAAAGGGATATTTTAAGAACTAAGAAAGCGATTCCTTCCTACAAAATTTTGCGCCTGTCCGGGTTGCACAGCCAATTCTCCTTTTGAAGGGAGACAGATTTTCGCTCGTCCAGAGCGAAAATCAGAGGGATGTCTGGCCGCAAGAACCATGGCTTGAGTTCTCATAACGCTACCTGACATCCCCCTGGTTTTTTCACTGGACGCTTCAAGAACCGTCCCCATTCAAGGGATATTCTTTGCAAGTGCTGTATAATCAGATAGTTGTGCAAGAGTCCAAACAAAGGACATCTGAACCGGAGAGCAAGAATCAACGTTGCGTATTTTTGCAACGGAACTCTCCTCTGGAGCGGAATCATAGTTCTTTGTCTTGAGCACAAAGGGAGTCGTCCTGAGTAGTCCCGACCGGCTTTGGGTCGGGAGGTATCGAAGGGCGACGCCCGTCACCCCTCGATACGGTCACTTGAGAAGCAGTGACCTACTCGGGATGACTCGCACAGTG
>JBHHYI010000011.1:0-46000 GCA_046757525.1 bacterium
CGGGACGTATCGAAGGGCGACGGCCGTCACCCCTCGATACGGTCACCTGAGAAGCAGCGACCTACTCGGGATGACTCGCATATTGCTTCCAAGAAACGCCAGTGACCCGGCGCAAAACAGCCCCCTCACCTGAGCAACACCATGGTGCGTGTTTTCTGAAAGCTCTGCCTAATTGCAGCGTGGACCGGCTCAGCCTTCAGAGTCACCAGATAGAGGCCGCTGGCAACAGCCTGGTGCGCAGCGTTGCGGCCGTCCCAGACTTTGCGGTAGCGGCCCGGCGCAGCGACCCCGTCCACCAGCGTCGTGACTTTTTGTCCAAGGGTATTGTAAACGGTCAAAGTCACCCTGGCCGTCACCGGCAGTTGATACTCGATCGTCGTTTGCGGATTAAAAGGGTTCGGGTAGTTTGGCAGCAACGAGAACTTCGAGGGCACCGGACCAGAACCTTCCGGATTGGACGCAACCGCGGTCACCGGAAAGAAAAACCCCAACACCCGCGCCAGCACCTCGTTGCGAGTCTCTTCACCGGTAATGGTTTCAAATGGGAAGGCTAAATAGACCAGTTTCCCCGGCGTGGTGCCATTACCAAAGGTCCCCGCGTACTGAATGCCCGCATTTTTGACCGCGCTGTATTTCAGGTTTATGGTTACGTTTTCACCGAAGGGATTGATGACGTCTGGGAAATCCTCCGGATAAGGCGTCACGCCATAGTCCAGGTTCACGCCCTCAAAAATGGTTCCATCCACGCCAGTAGCCGAGAGGATTTCGGAATCGTCAGCGGCATAATCGGCTTTCAGGTAGGTATGCAAAAACTGCTCGTCCGCTGGCGTGGAACCGCTGGAGGCGTTGTCCTGGTCCAGGTCCCAGGCGATCTCAGAGCCACTAACGAAAAGCATGCCGCCGTTTTCCAGGTAGCTCATGACCAGACTCTGTTCTGCTGAGCTAAACGTTTCCTCATCCGTCGATTCATCACCAAGCAGCCAGAAAACCGCGCGGTAGTCGTTCAAATCGACCGCTCCACCCACAATGGCCTCGTTGGCGGCGGTGTCGAAGCTGAAACCGTTGGCAACGATGGCCCTGCCGTGGGTAAAGGCGAAGAAGTGGTTGGGTTGGCTCCAACTGCCGTCCGTGCGGTCAAAGCCGTCGACGATGAGCACTTTTTCAGAAAAATCCCCGTTGCTCATGCCATAGACGTCCGAAGTCTGGCTTTGGTTCGGCACCGGTGCGTTGTCGACAGCGGTCACGCGGAAGTAGATGTCGCCATTCAAAATCGCATTAAAAGAAGTGTCCACCTGCGTGGCCCCTAAGGTCGACTCATCGCTCCTCAACGACCAACTGACATTGTCGAAACTAAAATACAATCGGTAGCCTAACAAATCTTCGTCAGCGTTTGGAAACCAGTTCACATCGAGGCCGTTGGCAATTTCCTTGACCAAACCGAGCACGGGTTGCGCCGGCGGCAGCAGATCCGCGTCTGTCGTTTCCACGTCCACATACAGGGTGTCGATGTTGTGGCGGGTATCTTCGGTGAAGGCCATGACCACGTAGCGGCCCACGGGCAAGGCGGCGGTGTTCCAAAAGTTGTCCCGCGTGATGTCGTTGCTCACGATGTACACATGACTGGTAGTGCTGGAGAGCTGATCGAAGTAAACCCGGTGCACGTGAGAATTGCTCGGCTTGGTATCGAATTGGAAGCGCACCCCGCCATTGGGCGGCTCAAAAACCACGGTACTGGTGTCGGCTGAGAGAATCTTGTAGCCGATCTTGTAGGTGCCGTTGTTGCGGCGGGAAACCCTGGAAGTGGGTGGCCCATTTTGTTCGTCCACCTTGACGACGATGTCTACCAAATCGCTCAACTTGTTGGTGGGGAATTCATTGGCTGTGTTGTTTTGAAAGAAACGCACGAACCGGATGATCGGCGGCCAGGGGTCTTGCAGCGCGGCGAAGCCGCTGTTGGGCAGCATGCTGTTTTTTTCGGCCCCCACAAAGCCGTTGGTGAAGTGCACATGTCCTAAACCAGCGAGGATGGTGCCCAGCACCGTCTCCGACGCAAACACCGAATCCCCCACCGCTAACACCGGATTGGGGCCGATGTGCACATAGGCCACATCCTGCACGCGGAGGAATGCATTGGAACCAAATTGACTAACCGTGCCGATGGAGGTAACGACCCCATCTTTTACGGGGTAAACCGCAGTGCCGTCCGGTTCGGGAATATCGGTGCCGTTGTGGAAGTGATCGGCGTTGCCGGTGTCGCGGAACTCGGCAAAGTTACCCGTAATTTCGTGACTGGCATTGAAGGGCTGCACCGGCCAGGGGAATTGGCTTTGGGCAAACAGTAAGGTGCCAGTGTTTAGCGTCAAAAATGACAACAAGAAGGCCGAGCCAAGTCTGTTCCATCTCATTGCTTAGACCCGTAGATACGATAGGAGTTTCCGAATCCGACCACGAGGTGGCGGTGGTCGGCTGAAAGCTCAAGAACGGGCTTTTCGAACGATTCGCCCTCCAGGTCGATTTCCTGCTGCAACTGGCCCGCACGATCCACCACCTTGACGCGGGGCTTCGTAAACAAGAAGACGCCTTGTTGAAATTGATTCTTCGCCATTAGAAGGGCTGCGTATTCTCCTGCGTTGGAGAGGCCGATCGCTGCAATCATGCCCTGGCTTCTTGGTAGCCTCTCGGTCCAGACGATTTGCCCGCTTGCCGATTGGACCAGCGTGGCGGCGTTGTTTTCGGCCAGCAGCACATATTTGGCATCGGGCGAGAAAGCGGCGTATTTGAAAAGCAGGTCGAAGCTGCCGGTCCGTTTGCCGTCCTGGGAGAACAACAAGCTCTGCTTGTTTACTTGACCCTGCTGGTCCACGGTGTAGCAGTTTGCGACGATAACTTCGCCATGCGCGGAAATGGCGGTAGCCGCAGTGTTAAATCCTGGCAAAGGTGCACTCCACAGTTGTTCTCCGAATGGTGTGAACAAGAACAGGTACGGCTCGCCGGAAGGGTTGGGAGCCTCTGCGCCCCACGGTGCACCGCCGCGTTTGCTGGCTCCCACTGCCAGCAGGGTCCCATCCTCGCTCAAATCGAGATACAGGCTTCGTTCCAGGTCGTAAGCCGCGCCTGGAAACAGGGTGACTTCCTTGTTCAGAACGCCGTGCTGGCCATAAAACCGCAGCGTGCCTGTGCTGTTCCGGCCCAAAATAACCAGACCTTTCTGGTTAGAAACGACCACCACCGGCAACGAATCGTCGAAGTACTGTTTTTGGTTCAGGGAATAAAGCTTTTCTGTCGTAGCTGAATCATAAAGCTCTAAACGTAAGAACTTGTCGCCATTCCCTGCTTTTTCGGTTTGACGCAAACTCACGACGGCAAATTGACGTCCGTGTTCAGAAAAAACCGTGCTTAAATAGCCTGCGGGCAAGGAGAGCTTTTTGGGCGGCGCTCCGTTGAACCATCTGATCTGCTCCTGCTGCACGGCGACGGCTGCGAAGCCGGGTTCTGCGGCACGAGGTGGAAAAAGCCAGGACTTCACTGGTTGGTGAAAATCTCGTGAGGCCAACAACTCGAACCGCACCGTTGGTTCTGTTTGCTGTTGACTCAACAAAGCCGATGGTAAAGCTACACAAAAACTCACACAGATGAGCTTTGTGAAAGAGACCTTCATAGAGTTTTCCCTTGCTGGTGGCAGGTACCCTCTTTAGTAATCAAAATATACTCAGATATTGCCAGAGAATCAACTGCAAAAAACCATTTATTGGCATTAAATGGCTTCGGCACATTCTCAACCATTCAGAGCCACATTTTCGGGTTGATTTTAGTCGTAGGATTGTTTATATTTTCTTAGGTTATTTGAGATAAGTAGTGCCTGACTGAAAACTCCAAAAGTGTCATTTCGACCCTGATTTTCTTCCTTTAAAAAAATAATAATAGAGAAAATCAGGGGAGAAATCTGGTTTAGTGCACTTGTCAGATTTCTCGACTCCACTTCGTTCCGCTCGAAATGACAATTTTGGGCTTAAGTTGACGCACATGGGCAACTATCGGACAAAAGAGAAATTTTGTTTGGCGAGTACTTGTTGTTTGGTGTTAAGCCAGATTTCTCCGTCGCTTCTTGCGGCCAAATTGACAGGTCCCGCTGAAGAGTGTTCTCTCAATCGCAAAGTAAATGAACCCGGGGCCTTTTGAGGCGATTTCCCAGAATAACGGGTAACCAATAGTTTGGGGTAGCCCGGGTTAATTCGCCGCGCATTTCAAAATCTGGATCAAAGGATTTGCGCAGGAATTTACTGAAAAACTTTGACATGTCGGGGAATGAAATCGAAGATACGCTTGTCCAATGGTTAAGGAAAGTGGCCTCTACCGGGCACTAACCGTTTTACTTCGTCAAATCACACTGAGCTGTAAAAGTGAATCACAAAAAACACAGGTATTAAATGAAGCAGTCAAGAACGCAGTTATTGATCGGCATAGGGATTATCGTCCTCTCCACGGCTGGATTTTTCTTTTACAAGAACGGCAAAATAGAAGATGCCAAGGGAGATGCGCCCAAGTACAAAGAGATGGCTGTTGAACGAGGGATGTTCCAAATCGTGGTTTCGGCCAGCGGCCTGGTGCAACCCATTGATCGCGTGGAAATCAAATCCAAGGCCAGCGGGCGTATCGATCAACTGCCCGTGGAAGAAGGGGACTTTGTCAAGAAAGGTGCCCTCATTGCACGACTGGACCAAACCGATGTACGTGCAGAAGTGGACCAGGCGCAAGCGGATCTGGAAATTGCGCAAGCAGAGCTCAAGCAAGCTCAGCACACCTTCGACCGCCGCGACCAGCTTTTTCAGAAGGGGCTTATTTCCGCTGAAGAGAGAGACCAGATCGAACTCACGCTGGCCCAGGCCAAAGGCAGGTTGATTCGCGCGCGCACCGCTTTAGACCAGGCCCAGGTGCGCTTAAACGACACCATCGTGCGGGCACCCATCAGCGGCATCATCCTACAAAAATATGTCGAAGAAGGCCAGATTATCTCTTCTGGCATCAGCAACGTTGGCGGCGGTTCCCCCATCGCCGATATTGCTGATATGAAGGCCGTTTACATCGAGGCTGGCATCGATGAAATAGATGTTGGCAAGGTCCGCATCGGACAACCTGCCAAGGTGGTCGCGGACGCCTTCCCGCAGACGACCTTTTCCGGCCAAATCATCCGCATCGCCCCGGAAGCAAAAGTGGAACAAAATGTGACCCTCTTTGATGTAGTCATCGCAGTGGCAAACAAAAATGGCAAGCTAAAATCTGGCATGAACGCCACGGTAGATATCACCATCGTCAGGAAGGAGGATGTGCTGCTGGTGCCCACCATGGCACTCAAGAAGCCCCAGAGTCGCAAGGCGCCGCGCAACGTACGCCGGGTCTTGTTAAAACAGGATGGTGAATTCAAACCGCACAAAGTTGAGATCGGCCTTTCAGACTTCAAGCATGCCATCGTTCTCTCGGGGTTGCAGGAAAACGATATCGTAGGCATCCCCATGTTCTCGCGGCTCAAAGCCGCAAATGAACGCCTGGAACGGATGATCAAGAGCAGCAGAAGCTTCGGAACCAGCGGCTCTCAATCAAGCTCGCGCCGAAAATAATCGGCAAACTTTTGAACTTAATCCCCAGATAGACCATGATTGTAACCGAAAACGTTTTAGTTGCGCTGCAAAGTCTAAGGTCCAATCCATTAAGATCTGTGTTGACCTTGATTGGCATCGCGGTAGGAATTGCAGCCGTCCTCTACGTCGTAACCTTAGGTGAAATCACACAGATGCGCATTAAGCAACGTCTGGATTCCCTCGGTACCAATGTGCTCAGCATTCGACCCGGCTATTCCCGCCATCACGGCGTTCGCACTTCTGCAAGTGTCATAAATCTGACCTGGAAGGATGCCCAAGAGATCCAAGAGACTTCCAAGGTGATCGATACCACGGTCCCGAGCTATTCCAATAATGGCGCATTAGAATACAAAGACAAAAACTGGACATCTCGAATCACGGGTAGCACGCCACTATTCCAAACCGTCAACAATTACAAGACCGTGGAAGGCCGCTTTTTCAACGATGATGAACTTACCGAACGTGCGCGCGTTTGTGTGCTGGGCGCAACAGTACACGATGAGCTTTTCGGCGAGGCGTCTCCCATCGGTGAATATATCACCATCAACTCCAAACGCTTCCAGGTAATTGGGCTTTTGGAGGCCAAAGGGGAGAGCTGGACCAACCCTGATGACCAGGTGTTTATCCCCATAACCACCGCTCAAGAGCGTCTGTTCGGCGTGGATTATCTCAACACCATCTGGGCCCAAATGCTGCATGCCGAAGACTACGATGAAGCGCTCTTCGATATTGAACACGCACTCAGAACCAACCATCGGCTGCGCCCCGACCAGGAAAACGACTTTCGAGTCAGACGCCAGGATTTCTACCTTTCCACCATTCAGGAAACCAACGAAGAAATCGCAGATTTTATCATCATCATCGCCCTGGTTTCACTGGTCGTTGGAGGTATTGGCATAGCCAACGTCATGCTGGTGTCGGTAACCGAACGCATTCGCGAGATCGGCATTCGGCGCGCCATCGGTGCAAAAAAAATCTTCATCATCGCCCAATTCCTGGTTGAAGCCATGGTCCTGGGTATCGTTGGCGGACTGCTGGGCATCCTGGCCGGCATCACTCTCAACGAAATCAACCTGGGCGAGCAATTAGTCCTACCCTGGCAGTGGATAGGCTACAGTTTTATGATTTGTGCAAGTATTGGAGTCATTGCAGGGCTGTACCCCGCTTTGCGGGCAGCCAATGCCAACGTGATTGAAGCCCTCCGATATGAATAAGGTCTTATCCAGAAACGTTGTCACCGAATTTCTGTAACCAAAACTGAATGAGCCTGGCAAATCGAGAAAGGACCATAGTTCCAAAGGGAATATTGAGCCCAACTATAAGACCTGCGGATTTTCAAAACTGGCATGCCTACTACTCGCGTTATCAGTACCTGTTGGCTAAAGAATACATTTGTCCACTTTTGCAAACCTGGCAGGTGCCCATCGCCGGGGCGCGTGTCTTAGACGTCGGTTGTGGCGACGGTGGTTTCGACCACGCGTTGGTGGACCTGGGAGCCCGGTGTTTAGGCGTAGACATCAAGCCCTTCGGCTGGGACGCGCACCCGGCCGACAAACTCCGTTTCATAACAGGGGACTTCTGCAAGCCCGACATTCTCACGGAAATCCAGGTTAAATTCAATTTAGCGATTATTAGAGATGTTATTGAACACATTTTTGACAAAGAAGCGTTTCTCAGAAACATCCTTTCCGTACTCGAAGATGACGGAAAACTGTTCTGCTCATTCCCGCCATTTTACTCGCCGTTTGGTGCGCACCAGCAAGTTTTTCTGAAATCGAAGCTAAAGGCCGTACCTTTCTTACACTGGCTGCCCGACAGGCCGTACGTTTGGCTGGTGAGTCACGCTGAACATGGCAGGGAGCACTGGGCTGAAATGTTGGACATTCGCAAAACACGAACCAGCATTCGTCTCTTCAAAGCCTTGATCAAGAAATTCGACTTGAAGGTACTTGGTGCAAAATACTACCTGTTTCGGCCCACGTTTCGCATTCGCTACGGACTGCCTACTCTGGAGGCCTTTTGGGGCAAAATTCCGTGGGTGAACGAAATCTCGGTTACCGGCGTTTACTTCTTGTTGGGTCGTGCAAGATTACAAGAACAACTTTTGGCGAAAAAGCAATCTTAATAGTCAATCCTATTTTTAACCTTTAGATATACGAGCAGAGGGTTTATGTACACAATCACGGGTGCCACGGGAAACATCGGTAAAGTCATTGCCAGGAATCTGTTGCAACGCGGCGAAAAGGTGCGCGTAATCGGCAGAAATGCGGAAAGACTGCAAACCTTTGCAGAAAAAGGCGCAGAAGTGGCTGTGGGGTCTCAAGACGATTTAGAATTTCTCACCAACGCCTTTCGTGGAGCCACGGCGGTCTACTACATGACACCGCTCAGCTACGCCGCTGAAGATTTCACGGCCCACCAGAATGAATTAGGTGAAGTGGCTCAAAAAGCGATCCAGGCCACTGGTGTATCGCACGTTGTCAATCTATCCAGCATGGGCGCCCATTTAGGCGACGGCGTCGGCCCGGTCAACGGGCTGTATGACGTGGAGCAGCTTCTCGACGAGACGGACGCCAACGTTGTGCACTTGCGGCCGACCTTTTTCATGGAGAATTTCTACCAATCCATCCCTTCGATTAAGTCGGAAGGCATCATAGCCAATCCTCTGCGTGAGGACCTGGCCATGCCCATGATCGCCACACGCGACATTGGAAACGTGGCGGCGAAGTTGCTGATCGCACACGATTGGCAAGGTACGCAAGAGAGGGAATTGTTGGGACCACAGAACTACACCTGTCCACAAGTCGCCCAAATTCTGGGCAAGGCAATCAACCGCGAAGTCAAATTTGTAAGAATCCCACCAGAGCAGATGCGCCAAGGATTGCTGGCTGCCGGCATTTCAGCAAGCCTTGCAGACTTGCTGCTGGAGATGTATGAAGCTCTCAACCTCGAAGTCATGGTGCCCACGGAAATGCGCAATCCAGAAAACAGCACGCCCACCACGATGGAGGAATTTGCGCAAGCGTTTGCTCAGGCGTACCGCCAGAGTTGAGCGAAGCCTATGATCAATACGAATAGCGAACCATTTGCGCCGCCTGCTTAACGCTTGCGTAGAAAGTGTGTGACTTTATTTTGCATAATTGAATAACTTTTTAGGCAAGGGAATGGTGAAAATAGAGAGCTTACGATACACCAGATACGCAGAGACCAAATTCATGAACGCAACGCTAATTGCATTGGCGGCGGCCGCGCCTATGATTCCAAAATTCTCGATGAGCACAACGTTCAGCACCAGGTTCAAGGCGGCCGAAACGATGATGTTATTGCGCATGAGCTTTTCATGTCCGGTCATGATGAGCAAATAGCCAACCGAACCCGTGACCACATTGACAAATTGCCCCACAGCGAGTATGGACAATGCGGGCGCGCCAGATGTAAACTCGGGTCCGTAAAGGCCCAAAATCCAGGCCGGGACCACGATGAAAAGCAGCAATACCGGCGCGGTGACCAGGGTCATGAACTTGGCAGCATTCCTGGCCAGAGCACTTAGCTCTTGTAGCTGATTTTGTGCATACAGCGCCGCAAATTTTGGCGCTACGATGGTGTTCACAGCAAACAGGACAAAGCTGGTAAGCATGGAAACCCGCAGCGCGGCACCGTAGACCCCCACAAGTTTGCTGTTGGCCAACATACCCAGTATGACGGTGTCGGCGTTGCCGATGACCCAATTCATCAAAGCTACCCAAAACAGGGGCAGACTCGTAGAGACAAGCAGCCGCGTGTCGAAGTGACCGGCAACGCCCTTGATCCGCAAAGTGGCCCGACGCCACAAAAAATATCCCAATGCGAGCACGACAACCGTGGCAAACAGGTAGGCCGCCACAGCCCCATTCACCCCTAATCTGCTGCCAATCAGGGCTAAAACAGGCAAGCTAATAATGGGGATGCCAGCCGCTTGAATAAACACCGCGTCTCGAATCTTCTTTAATCCCTTGAGCAACTCGGCATAGATGTTTACTAAGCTCAGAGGCCAGACGCTCAGAGTCATCAGCCGCAGGGGTGCTGCAAGATTGGGCTTGGCAAAAACGTGCTCGGCAATCCAGGAAGCTCCGAGGAACACGACCACAGTTACGACCGCTGCGGCTCCTGCTGCAATCTTAATGCCCTGGCGGTAAGCTCCGGCAACTTTGGCCCAGTCGCCCTGCTCTGAACTGTCGGCCACAAAGCGCAGCAAGGCGTTGCCCAATCCCAGGCGACCGAAGATCGTGGAAATCGTGACCACAGTCAGCGCTAAATAATAAATTCCAGCGCCTTTTGCACCCAACAGTCGGGCCAGCAAAACATTAAAACCAAAGCCCAGTCCTACACCAAGCAGGCGCAAGATGAAAGCCACACTGGCCCCACGCACGACCTCTTTCATGTGTTGGTCGAGCTGCGACAGCCAGGGTATACGTCGACTCAATGCAATAATAATGTTCAAAGGATTTAACGCATCTTTCAAAAATGATCAGAGATAGGAGACGAACCTATCGGGTAAGAAGCTCACCTTCAAAATCGTGGCATAATAAAGAATCTCGGCTTTCCAGTGGTCTCTTTTGGCGGGCTGCACCCCATAGCGCAGCGCTGCAAAGGCAAGCTTCACGGTATAAATCGTCAAGTAAAGGCAGCGAGTGACCATGGCTTTGAATAGCCCGTGATGTTTGTTGATAAACCGGAATTGACTCTTCATGGCCATTCTCGCTCGAATGATCGAGCGCTTTCCGGCGCTGCCGCCCAGTTCGTGCCTGATCCTTGCGGCAGGCACGAAATAAACCCCCAGGCCAGTCTCCCTGTTCAATCTGAGACACCAATCGCAATCCTCACCGAACATAAAGAACCTTTCGTCCATCAGGCCAACTCGTTCCAACTCACTTCTGCGGAACATCAAATCGGCGCCAGGAATATAAGTGACTTTCTTGTTTTGAAACTTTTTTTCATCCGGTATGATGCCCATGGAAGGGACTTTTCCGTAGAACCATTTGGATAGGCCGGTCGTGTCGAAGAAGGCCTGGGACACCGAAGGATTGGCCAGGCTGTAAGTGCGCTGCGGGGTCGTCTCATCTTGCATTAACAAACCGCCTACGGCCCCTGCCTCGCGATGGTTTCGCAAGAATTCCACCAGGATGAACAACGCGTTATTCAGCAGTTGCGTGTCCGGATTCAGAAGAATGATGTACTCGCCCACACTTTTGAGCAATCCGATGTTGGTCGCGGCAGCAAAACCGAGATTTTGACCGGCTTGAATGCACAGGACGTCGGGAAATCTCGCTTTGACCACCTCTGCCGTGCCGTCAGACGATCCGTTGTCAACCACGATAGTTTCAAATCGTAGGTTTTCTGTTCGGTCAAATATGGACTGAATACACGCTGCAATAGCGTCGGCATTGTTAAACGTAACAATGATAATGGAAAGATCGATATTCATTTTTTCCTAAGCGTCGGGAGCTATCGAAGCCCGTCACCCCTCGATACGAACACTTGAACAGCAGTGACCTACTCGCCATGACTACTCGCACAGTGCTTCCAAAAGACGCCTACTCTTCGTAACGCAAACGTCTCGTTTGCGAGGGCATTCTCCTTGCGAAGGGAGACAGATTTTCTCTCGTCCAGAGCGAAAATCAGAGGGATGCCTGACCGCCAGAAGCTTGGCCTGGGTTTTCTGGGCGCCTCCTAAAATCCCCCTGGTTTTTTCGCTGGACGCTTCAAAAACCGTCCTCCTTCAGAAAGGGGAATTCTTTGCAACCAGCGTATAATTAAATAGTTGTGACAAGAGTCCAAACAAACGTTCCTTGAACCGGAGTGCCAAAATCAACGAAGCGTTCTTTTGCAGCCGAACGGTACCGTAAAAATACCTCCTGCGGAATGATTCTTACACTCCAACTACGTTTCTTACTGGAAAAACGACTGCAAGTAGATTGTCACTTCTAAGGGCACGAGTCGCTGAGCTCATCGGTGATCTTTTACACGCGCAATGTAGCCAGACGTGGTCACGTAGATCTCAAACTCATGTTCCTCAGAAGGATAGGTGAAAACCGTGTTGCCGTAGACAGCGGAAACAAATGGCAGTTTGTGGCCATATTTGTACAGCAGGCGCCAAATGGGTTCCCTTTCTTGCTGCACCAGACTGTAAACGCTGGGAACGCGGTGGATTTCATCGTCGGTGGCCAGGAACCTTCCCCGCACCCGAGTCAGTTTGTACATGGAATGCAGCCCCACAAAATTCAGCCAACTGTCCCACTTCAAAATGTCCCCTTCAACAGCCCACTGATCCCCCTTCAAGACAAACCGTTTTCTCACATCTTGTGGCCGGGACTCGATTTCAAACTGCATGGTCTGGCTGTCCTTGAGCGGGTAACATTTGACCTGAGCGACCAATTCTTCCCGAGTAAAACTCTGGTAGGACTGAACAAATGCAGCAAAGAAAAAGGCGGCTGAAGAAATCGCAATCCAGAACAGAATGGCCAAGAAACGAAAGGTGTTTTGACCGAAGCTGATGCGCTTTCTGTTCTTGTGGGCAAATCGCAAAAAGGTTCTGCGCACCCGATTGAGCAGGAAAAGCGAGAGAGCCAATAGCCCTGAAACCAATGACAGCAAAGAAGCGTAAAGCCACCAGGATTGACCCAGAGGCAATTCTGTGACGCTCATCAAGTATGGCTTGATCATGGTTTGGTCTTCAAAGAATGATTCGCATCGTCGTTCCGTGTCCGGCTTTGGTCTCTTTAATCAGCAGTTTACCCCCGTGGTATTCTTCCACGATCCGTTTGGCCAGGCTCAAGCCCAATCCCCAACCTCTTTTCTTGGTGCTGAATCCCGGCTTAAACACATCGTTTTTTTTGCTGGCCTCAATGCCGCGCCCATTATCGGAAATATCGATATAGATTCGGTGCTTGCCGTTTTTTATGGCACCCAACTCGATTTCAATTTTACCGGTGTCCTTCTCCAGGGCGTCCAGAGAGTTCTTGACCAGATTCTCGATTACCCATTCAAACAGGTCCTTGTTGAGCGGCACTTTGGAACACAGGCGATAATTCTCAACGATTTTGACCCTTTTTCCCCACTGCGGCAGTCGCCGTCTGAAATATTTCACCACTTCTGAAATGACCGCCCCCACATCGATCTCCTTTAAATCGGCTTTGGAACCGATTTGAGAAAACCGTGTGGTTACTTTGTTCAGGCGATTCAGGTCTCGTTCCATTTCTAACAGGGTCTTCTGCGTGTCTCTTTCCAACGACCTGGATTTCAAGATCTCCAGCCAACCCAGCAGCGAGGAGAGCGGCGTGCCAATCTGATGCGCCGTCTCCTTCGACATGCCAACCCAAATAAACTGCTCCTCGCTTCTTTTAATGCTCCGAAAACCGAAAAAGCCGATCAAGATGAAGCCACCCACCACGGCGATTTCGATGTAAGGCAACATCTGCAAGCGCTTAATCAATCTTGAATCGCCATAATAGAGATACCCTAACAAGATATCCTCGTATTTTAACGGAATGGGGTCCGCTTCTCTTTCCATCACTGCGATCATGCTCTTGACTTTGGCAACGGCTTGCTGGGAGTGGTCGTTAGGGTCGATGTCGATGCCCTTCCACCCCGTGGGTGTGCGGTCAGCGTCGGTGAGAACGATCGGGAAATTGGTGCGCTGGATGATCTGATCGAAAATAAAATTCAGATTCGTGTTTGATTCGGCCGAGGCTGCCGAGGCATACAGTTGCGTGTAAAAAAGCAAGATTTCCCGCGATTCCGCTCTGAGTTCGTTGACAATGCTTTGACTGTAAAGCAGCAACACGATGATGATGAGAATGGCGAAGATGAACAAGAAGCCCTTAAAGCGGCCTCTGAGATTGTAGAGATTGATCTGCATTATTGAATCAGAATTGGTTCCGTTTTCAATTTGGCACTCTTGTGCAAGAAATGAGACCTGGTACTAAAGGGCCTCAAGCTCTCCTTCAAGCATAGTCGTAACAGGCAGCATTGGACGTCAACGGTCTGGCGTTTCGGTTGTTTTTAGATAAGCGACGCTTGCGGTTCTTTTCAGGTTCCGGTTTTGTCGGAGCCCCACAGCTAATATGGCCAGAACGATGAGCCAGCTCACCCCGCTTACCGCTAAGCCGGCCTCAAATGCAGGAGATTCAAAAACGAACTCTACGTCGTGAGTTCCCGCTGGCACCCAAACCGAACGCAGCAAGTAATCGGTTTTGTAGATTTGGGTTGGCCGTCCGTCAATACGCGCATGCCAACCTTTGGGATAATAAATCTCACCTAACACGAGCAGCCTGGGCGAACCGGTCTTTGTTTGCAACCTGATTTTGTTCAACTGGTAGTCCGTAATTTGCACCTCGCCCAGGCTATCCCTCTGAACTGCATGTTCCAATGGCTGTTCCAGAATCGCGGTTTGGCTGGGATCGAACTCACCGGATTGCAAGAGTTCCAACGCTGCGTTCTGATTGGCCACCACTTGCACCTTGCCTACCAGGTAGGCCCTGGGCAGAAAGTGCTCGTTCTGATAAATGTAAATCGGACTTGCTTGACCGCGCAGAGCCATCTGAGTTGTTTTCGCCAGTTTAAAGTTAGCTTCGGGAATTGGGTAAGGTGAGACCACATATTTGACATTTAGCAGGTTCAGAGCGGTCAAATCGACCTGTCTCGTCTGTTGCGAAACTTGCTCTTTTGGAATGGGCTGCAGAGTTTGTTGACCGTTCTGAGTCCGAATCCTGTAATAATTGAACAGAAAGCCGTTGGGCAGATTCATCGCGTCCAGGAAAGATTGATAGAGTTTTAGCTTGGCAGCGAAGTAGCCGCCAATAGTCGCAAGCCCATGGGCCGACCATCTGTTTTCACGGAACAACGGTGGCAGGGGGAAAATGCGGAAAATGTCCTTGTCCTGCTTCAGGAAGTTTACGGTTTCGTCTGCCGCCAAATACTGCTTCATGGACTGTCGCGGCTGCGGTTTGTTAAGCTTGAAATCCACAATCCAGAGGTCTACCAGGGTGAGAAACGCCAAAATGAGGCCGAAGTAGACGGATTTCAGGGATCGCTTCAGCAGCGCCCACAGAACAAGCAAACCCACAGACAAGAGCACGACCATGATCCACATGTCTTTGATCAACATCTCGAAACGCATTCCGTTGAGCTGTCTCTGAATGTTGGGCTGATAGCGAGAGGGATACATGCGGCTCATAAAACCAAATACTGAGTCGTGGAACAAGGTAACCAGCACCACGACCGCTGCTAAGGCCCCGGTCGTCAACAGAGCTGTCTTGAAAACCCTATTGGAAAGCGGCATCACGTTCTTAGCTCTCTCGCCCGCTTTTTTCGCGAGTTCCACGATGTTCTGCAAGCCCATGCCGGCTAAAACCGCCACCGAGAATTGCACCAGGATAAGAATCATGACCGGCACCCGGAACTTGCTGAAAAAGGGCAAATAACTGTAAAGCAGTTTATAAGGCGGCGAAAAATGTCTCCCAAAGGAGATCAACAAAGACAGGACGATCATGGTTAAGAAGAACCAGGTCGTCTTTCTGCGCACATAAACGAAGGCAAAGATGGCTAATGCCAGAGGCAGGATGCCCATGTAGTTGGGGTAGTCGGTGAATGGCATGGCGCCCCAGTAGGTTTGCCCTCCGAAGCCAAAAAAGGAAGGGACGAGAAACGTCAACATTTCTTTGGGGTGAAAGGACCATTGGGTGGCGTAGTCAAAGCCGGCAGCCCCGGCCCCGTTGCCGCCGCCAGCCCCCCCACGAATCGAAAATGGGGTGTATTCGTACACGGAAAGATATAGAATTGCGGAGAGGCCAAAGGCCAATACCAAAGCAGAAGCCAACGCCCCCAACGATTTGGAAAGATCGCCCCTCAGCGCTTTATGACGCCAGGTTCGCACCACAAAATAAATGGCGTATAGCCCCAAGGCCATCCAGGTGTAGTAGACGATTTGAATGTGGCCTCGTTGCAGTTGCAGCCCGATGACCAGCGCAGCCAGACCGAGATTGCGCAGACTTCTTTTTTCCATTAAGCGATCGACAGCCCAGAGAACCAGAGGAATGTAGGCGGCAGTCATCATCTGACTGCCGTGGCCAAAAACCTCCATGGTGATTAAGAAGGGGGTGAACATAAACGTGATGCCGCCTAACAACCCGCCCCAAAAATTGACCTCTTTGGATCGGAGAAAAAGGAAAGTCCCCATGCCCGCGAGGATGTAGTGCGCCAAATGCTTGAAGATATCATTAATGAAGGGCAGTATTTTCGGGATCAATTCCAGCACCAAATAGGGAACATAAACGAACGGATAGTACATGGTACTGCCGAACGAGGGCATGCCCCCGAAAATGTACGGGGTCCACTGAGGGTAGACATGATTCTGCCGCAGCGCTTTCACCAATGGCTGCGTCAGGGCCACATGCGATTGGGCATCCGGCACCACGAAGGCCCAGGCGCCGAAGACGACCTTATGAAAAAAAATGAACACCATGGTAGCAAAAATGACCAACGCCAGGGCATTAGGGTATCTTTCCACCATGTGCTTTAAATCAAACTTCGATTGAGGTTGCCGGTTTCTACTCTGGATCTTTTGTCTTCGTTTCTTGGCCATAGCCGTTCAGTTTTAGATAAATACGTTCGGTTTCATGGTTACTTACGATTTTCTTAAAGGTCCACAATCTTCGGATGGGCATTAGAGCGCCGTAGAGATAGACGGCCAGGGCGCTCGGCAGCACAGGTTTGAATTCAACACCGTAGTGCCTGGCAACCAATTCTACCAGAAGCAATGTGGCAAAAATGTGTAAGATGCCTGGAAAGGCAAAAACCGCAAACAAAAACCGCAGCCCCCGGTTCTTTGCTTTCTTGGAAATATATTGAAGAGGCAATGCATCGGTGCCTTTTAGTTTGCTCTCCACGTCGGCGTAGTAGTCGTAATTCTTGTCGAGGTGAGACTTCACGGATTGGGCTGCTTCCAGGTACATGGCGAAAACGTCGAGCCGCAGCGAAAAAAAACCGGCCAAGAACCCAAGCACGACCAGTTCCACCCGACCCGTCTTCATAAAAGCCCCGAAACCAAATCCAAAAAACATGATCATGATCACGTAGGTGTGGGCCAGGGTGTCGATGTACTTGCCGGTAATGCTGACCTGTTTCCGGTAGCGGGCCACTTCGCCGTCCACATTGTCAATAACGTAGCTCAGGTAAAGAAAGAAAATGCCCGCCAGTTGTACCTTCAGGTCAGCAAACGCCAACAAGATAGAACCCAGAATGCCGATGATCATGTGCAAAACGGTAACTTGATTCGCGCTCATTGGCGTCTGTAGAATGAGCCAGGTAAAGTAAACGGAGATAGGACGCACCACATAATAGCCAAAATTCGCCCGACCCTCGATTCCTTCGGTGGGATTGATTCGATATTTGAAATTTTTGACTTCTTTCAGAGATAACATTGTCTACTTCTTGCTGATTTGAATCTGCAAATTACGACCAAAAAACAGGTAACGAAGCGCAGGCCGAATTCCTCTTAACAACCACTTCGTGGGGATATGCCGCACAATTCTCAATCTATCGATCTTAAAATCCGCCCTTGCAAACAATTCCCCAAGCTCTTTGGGCGTGTACTCCTTGAAATGCTTTTCGTTGTCTCTAAATAGATCCGGATTTCTGAGGGGCGTGGACAGGTACATCTTTCCCCCGTCCTCCAAAATGTCATGACAGTTCTGCATGAAAAAAAGCGGATTCATCAAGTGTTCGATGACTTCAAAACAAAATATGGTAGTGTAACGACCTTTTAGTTTCTCGGTATCCAGGTCGAGCAAACCGGTGTCCTCGATTTTGACTGCGAAATGCTGCTCTAACATCTCGGTGAAAGGATTCCGCTCGCCGATGTCCAAAACCTTGCCTTGCGGATCGATTGCAATAAAATCAAGCAGCAGTTTCCATCGCTTTTGGTTTAGATCGGTGACATAGTTTTCGTCCCAAACGTTCACATAGCCTGGGATCGATTTAAGGTCCGACATGCATCAAATCGCCTTTTACCACCCGAATCTTATTTCTTAGTATGGTCGATTGTTCCAATTCCATGTGCATCCGCAACAGCTCATCCAATTTTTCTGCTAAGGTCTGCCGCTGTTTGATTAGGTTGTTCTGTTCGCCGGGATCGGCCTGCAAATCAAAGAGGTGAGTCGGTCCCATTCTTGACTCCCGGATCAGCTTCCAATTTTGGGTTCTTAGACTGTAAACTTTGGGCACTGAGTGTAAATCAAAAACCTTCTCGTCCATCGGCATTTGTCCATCGGCGTCATAGGAAGCCTCAGAGATGACAAAATTCCTTTGTTCGATTAAATTCGAATGGAACACTTGCGTGAAAGCATGGCCAAACATATCCTCGGTGTTGTTTTCAATACCCAATAACCGACAAATAGTGGGCACCAACCCGATATGGCTTATCAGAGTATGTACTTTCTTTGGACCGTTCGACTCAGGAGTTTTCATCAAGAAAGGAACGTGAATGAGTTCGTCATATAACTTGGACTTGTGCAACAATCCGTTGTGGTCCTGGAATTCTTCACCGTGATCCGCTGTAATGACGATTATGGAATTGTCATACAGATTTTTGGATTTCAGTTGACTTAAGATTGCGCCAACTCGAAAGTCCATTTCTCTAATGGTTGCGTCATACAATATTAGACCTTGCTGAACAATCCTCGGATCTGCCCTCCGTTTGAACCGCAAGTGCGCAGCAATCTTTTCCGCGTCATATTTGTCGATGTTGTCGTCGTAGAAATCTCCCACGATATGGCGTTGCGGTGCGTAAGGATAGTGGGTGTCCATGATGTGTAGCCACAGAAAAAAAGGTGGGTCTGCATGCAAGTCGATCCAATTGGAAGTCCTACCATAAAATTCATCCAGGAGTTTTTTCTTGTTGGTAACGCTATGGTGAACTGTGGCGTGACTCTTCAAGAATACTTTCCAATGCTCCAGGAATTGATAGACTTTGGTGCCGGCGGGAATGAAACCCTTGGCAATTTTCGCCATACCGTCCAATGATTTTTGAAATAAAGTAAGCTCATTTTCCGATAGTGCCGTCACGATTTTTGAATTGTTTTTCGAAAAGGACGCAAATTCAATGAAATCCTCAAACAGATCAAAGCCGCGCTGGTACTGAAAATAGCGAGAGACCCAGCAATTGGCGGCAACGAAGCCGGCGGTCTTGTAGCCCATGGATTTCAGCAGTTCAGCCATGGTTACTTTGGCGTCGAACAAACCGAACCGATTCGACATCAGCGGGTACCTGGAGGCCATAATGGGCGGGAAGGCATGCGGCGTGTTGGGACCATTAGAGAAAGCGTTGGTAAAAAGATAGCTCTCTTCTGCAAGTCGATCTATATTGGGGGAAGTCGGTTTGGAATATCCATAACAGCCCAAATGGTCTGCGCGCAAGGAATCAACCGTAATCAAAATAACATTGGGCTTAGTTTTTTTCATTTACAAATAACCTAAATCCTCTAATCGCTTCTTGATGATCTCTTCGTCTTCCTTTGAGTAACCGCTACCCCTGTCCGAGGAAAACATTTCCTTTAACACGAAATTTAAGTAGTCTGAGACACTTTTAAATTGACTTGATTCAGCCACGATCTTCGCTATTTCATCATAATATTCTTTTAGTATTTTTACTTCAACAGTTTCAGGCACTTGTTTCTCCTGTCTTAACCGTTTTATCCTTCTCATTTAATTTGTCTAAGAATTTTGCGGCACGGTTACTAAACTTAATTTTCATTTTTTAATCCAATGGGTCATGTCGATAAACTTCTCCTCATCATAATCCTCAGGCGATCCATATTTTTTTGTGATTTCTTGTAGTTCTTTGCTAGAAACATAGGGAACCAATAATTCGTAAAGGACCAACCTCTCTTCTTTCAACACTTCCCTAACACTTTCCTTAATCAATGCTTTGAGAGTTTCTTCTTTCATGGTTGTGCTCCATTATTTCAGACGTATGCTCATGCTTAAAATTCTAAATTATGAGAAAGACTAAAATGAAAATCGATTTTTCCTTGTCAAACAGTTTTCGATACACTCCTATTTGTCAGAATCTCCTTAAAACCCTTGAACAAGGATGCGATAATTCCAAAATTGCCTTGTGTAAGCTGCCTGGTTATGAACCAGAACGTAGACCCGTAGACAAAGAACGGAATAGACATCCAGTGATACCAGCGTGCATACTTTTTGAAGAATTGGAAATTGCTTTTAAGCTTGTGCGTCACCTTGAACGGACTCAGCCCGCCGCCGGAGGTGGCCGAAACCTTGTGCCAGACTTTTGATTCTGGTACATAAACCAGTCGATAACCCGCTCTTCGGGTTCGCTCACACCAATCCGCATCTTCTGTGTAAATAAAATAAGCAGGATCCAGCAATCCCACTTGCTCAATCACGCCCCTTTTGACCAGCAGCGTGCAGCCAGTCAAATACGCCACGTCTTGTGTCTCGTTGTACTTCTGGGCATCGTGTTTCCGCAGTCCGCGATGAGCAATTTCCCCGCGCCAAAACGAGATCGTGCCCCCTGCCGACCAGATCAAATCAGGTCGATCGAAGTGGTAAATCTTGGAGCCTGCCATGCCGATATGACCATCGGACTCCGCAACCTCTACCAACCGGGTTAAAAAATCCTCCGCCACTCTGGTGTCATTATTTAACAGCAGCACGTAATCGGCGCCTTGTTTCAAAGCGTACTCAATGCCCACGTTGTTGCCTGTTGCAAAACGCAAATTCTCAGAGTTCTCTATAATTTCGACCCTACGGAAACTGCTGCGAACCGCCGCAACCGTTCCGTCAGTAGAGGCGTTGTCCACCAAACAGATGCGCCAATTAGAGTACTCGATTTTTTCCAAAGAACTTAAACACGCCAGGGTGTCGGCTTTGCCATTCCAGGTCAAGACGATAATGTAGACCAGAGGTTGGGCGGGTTTCGCCCTGGCGGTCTTATTAGAATCATTCAAAACTTAAGTATCGATTTATCGAAAATTTAAGCAATTTCTTGCAACTTTGCAACTAAGTTTTTTGTAACAGTTCACCCGGTAGCGATCGTTAAGGATATTTATCCTGAACGTAAATTAATAGGGAACATCTGTTCTCGCAGCAGTCTCGATGGGGATAAATATCCCGACTTAATGTGCGTTCAGCATAAACATACTGAACGATCCATCTACGGCCTGAACTGTTACAGTTTTTTGAATGTGAATTTGGTTCAGACTCAGGGAGGGATTCAGCGATAGGGGCACGGGGCATCCAGCACCGGGACGGAATCGTTTAGGTTTTTCCGCAGAGACCATCAGTTCCCTTGGCTTCAATCCAGCTCATTTTTCACCAGATACTCCATTCGGTCCTTCCTACTCTCGGTGATCATCTCGCCCAACAGCCCGATGGAAACAAATTGCACGCCGATGATGATGAGCAGAATGCCCAGGAAGAGCAGCGGTCGATTGGTCAAGAATTGGCCGTAAAACAACCGGGCAATGGCCAGATAGCCGCTTACGGCCACGCCTGCAATGAAGGTAAACAGACCTGCGAGGCCGAAAAGGTGCAATGGACGTTTGGTGTACCGGGTTATGAATAAAACCGTAATCAGATCGAAAAATCCTGCCACAAACCTGGAAAACCCGAATTTGCTCTTGCCGTACTTTCTCGGATGATGTTCGACGACGATTTCCCCAACTTTAAACCGTTCCCATTGGGCTAATACGGGCAAAAACCGATGCAGTTGTCCGTAAACCTTGATGGTATCCGTCACCTCGCGCCGGTAGGCTTTGAGTCCGCAGTTGATATCGTGAATATGCAATCCAGTCAAAAGACAGGTCACGCGGTTGAACAGCTTTGAGGTGACTCGCTTCACCGCAGGGTCCTTGCGATTCTTCTTCCACCCCGAAACCAGGTCGTAACCCCCCTGCAACTTTTGCAGCAGATTGGGGATCTCTTTCGGATCGTCCTGCAAGTCAGCATCCAGCGTGACGATGATTTTGCCCCGAGCCTCTCTAAATCCCAGGGCCAGGGCTGCAGATTTGCCGTAATTCCTCCTGAATTGAATCACCCGCACCTGTCTGTCTTGCCCATGCAGCTTGCGCAGAACCTCGAAAGAACCATCCGTGGAGCCATCATCGATGAACAGGATTTCTACTGGCTTCTCCAGGGTGCAAAGAACTTTAGCGAGTTGTTCATGAAGTGCCACAAGAGATTCTTGCTCATTAAAAAGAGGCACCACTACAGACAGCTTCACCGCGTTCTTGTGTGCGTCTTCCTTTGCCATCAGTCAGCTTGTTTAAGGCCTTATTTGATCTGTTCCCGCTCAACCCTCGGATGATTCAGACTGCTCCAGTAGATTTTTTTGGCATTGTCGGGGAGCTTTAGTTTAAATTTTTTTGCAGGAATGTGCTTGTTCACTTTTTGCCTGGTGTAATAAACCGTCACTCTCTCTTTGGCGCGAGGCCGAGTTAAGCGAATCGTCTTCGGCAGCATCAGGCCTTTAGTCTTGTGGATGCGGCGAAACTCCTTGGTCAAAATGAGCTGGCCGCGTTCGTTGAAAAGCTCGCTTTTGGTTACGAGAAACTTTTTGGGATCGACCCACTGCTTGACATATCCCTGGCTCAACTGATTTGTCACCACGTATTTGCCACGCACAAAATCAACAGTGGACGTTGAATCCACCAGGATTTGCAGCAGGCCGGTAAAAACTTCGTAGAGTTCCTCAGTAGTCAATTCCACCTGCAGAAAGTCCCTGAGGTCCAAAGTCTTAACTTCACCGTAATAGAAAGTATTTTCTCGCGGGGCATAAGCACCAAAGAGTTGGTGGTTCATGAACAACACGCCAATGTCGATTCCTAACATGGCCTCTGTCTTGACCAGCACGGAATCCGGCATGTTCAAATAAACGCTTGCAAAGCCGTTGTAGCCGTGGCCAGGCAACTCAATGACTACGCGAGCTTTGCCTTCAAAGCTCAGTAATTTCAGGTAGTTGTCCCTGACCTTGGCCTGTAAGAACTGGGGACTGATTTGAGAGAGATCGGGAGTTTTGTTTTTGAAAGACGAAGCGCAGTGAATAGAAAAAACACTTACAACCAAAAAAAATAAGTACAGGCTCATCGAGGGGGCCAATCGCCTGCAATCTTTTTTTGCCAATTTAGAATTTCTTATTATTTGAGGCCTTTAGTTTGGTTAGAACACTTTCTCGATCCGGTTCCAATTGCTTCGCCTGTTCCCAATATTGGCGGGCGAGGTCTGGTTTTCCCAGTTTTTCATAGACATCTCCGAGATGCTCCATGACTTCGGCAGAATTCTCTCGCTGGTCGACGGATTTTTGAATGTATTCGAGAGCCATATCGTAGTCACCCATCTGGAAATAAATCCATCCGATGGTATCGAGGAACGCGCCATTTTGAGCATCCAACTTCAGAGCCTTTTGCACCATGTCCAGAGCCTCGTCCAGTCGTTGCCCCCGTTCGGAGAGGCTGTAGCTGTAATTGTTGAGAATGACCGCATTGTCCGGGTCTATTTCCAGGGCTCGATGATAGTAGTCATCGCTCTTTTTGTGGTCGCCAAGTTCATCGTACGCTGCGGCCAGGTTGGCCAGGGTCAGAGGATTGTCCTTGGCAACTTCAAGGGATTTGTTCAGATATTCGATGGCCTCTTCATATTTTTTCTTTTGGTATAGCAGCGAACCGAGATAAAAATTGGTACCCGGATGCCTGGGTACTAAAGATTGGGCTTTCCGCAAGTTCTCTTCAGCCAAATCCAAATTGCCCTTTTGCTGATTGGCTAAGCCGAGACGAAACCAGGCGTCGGGAAGCCTGTCATTGAGGGCAACGGTTTTTTCAAAATAAACGATGCTATCGTCCAGCTTCCCACTTGAATAATAAATCATGCCTAACTTAAAATAGCCCCGCCAATCTTCTGGGTATTTCTTGGTAACCTCCTTGAAGATCTCCTGGGCCTTTAGAGTATCGCCCTTTTGATAATACAAGTCGCCGATTTCAAGTCTATACTCGATGGCCGAAGAGTCGACGGCCAGTGCATCCTTAAACAATCGAATCGCAGAATCCCAATCGCTGAGCACCAAATAGGTCTTGGCCAATTCATTGCGAACATTCTTAAAGTTAGCATTTTCCTTGATGGATTCCCTGTACCACTCAATGGTTTTGGTGGTATCTTTCTGGGTAATGAGAACCGAACCTACCGCCAGATAGCCGCGTTCGTCCTCTGGAAACTCGCGCACGTAATGTCTATATACACTCAGCGCTTTGTCATACTCTTTTTCGTTGTAGTAGATGTTGCCCAATTCCAGCCAGATATCCCGGGTGGCCTGGCCAATGTCAATCAGATACTCGTACTCAGCAGCAGCTTCTTTGGTCTTGTTCTGGGCCAAATAGATGGCCGCTAAGTTTAGGTGGGCATCAATTTTGCTGGAATCGTATTTGATGATGGTTAGATATTCGGATGCCGCAAGGTCCAATTCGCCTTCGCGGTGATAAATCCTCGCTAGAAGCTCGCGGCTCTCCAGAAATGTCGGATCGAAGCGCAGTCCTTTCCGGAGCACATGTTTTGCACTTTCGATTTTGCCGAGGTAAATGTAATCTCTGGCGATGGCATTGTAAATCGCCGCTGAAGTCGAGTCATAGAGCAAGGCCTCCTGGTAGGCCAATAAAGCCTTGGTGTACTCTTCCTTCAAGTCGTAAATCGAGCCTTGAATGACGAGATCCGCTGCTTTGGTGTCAAACGAGCTCTTCTTGGACGACCTCGGCTTTTGAAAATTCTCGTGAATAAGCTTTGAGGATCCATGGGCATAACAGCCTACCCAAAAAAACAATAAGAAGACCGTTAGGTATGTTTTGTACTTGTTAAAATACATCAGAATATCCTCTCCAAATAACTCTAAACACAAAAATATATTACAAATTTCCGACAAATTCAACAAAAATCTGTTCCAATTCTTGACATGCTTAAATAATATTGTTATTTTGTCTCGAAGATAAGTCATTATTTAACACCTTATTAATCTGTCGCCTCTTGATGAGAACCTATTTGGAGCCATGCGGCTGCCTGTTACCCAAAGCCACGCAAAGAGTCGCTTTCCCTCATGTTCAGAACGTAGAACGACTCGGAATACAGGTAGAAATTCTAAAGAGTTAGCGCTTAACCATAAATGCTGTTTATCGGCAAATTATTTCCACTAGTTTATAACAAAAACGGAGGCAAATCATGTCCAGGACTTTGAACCGCAGAAAATTCATGAAAAGCATCGCCGGAGTAGGAATAACCGCCCCGTTATTCAGCGGATTCCCTGAAATCCTTGTGCCGCACAAAAAGGTGGTCGCTCGAAGGCCCATCGTGCTTTGTAGTCGTGGAGAAACCTGGGGGCAGAAGGTCTTAACCCCTGCCTGGGAGATTTTGAGCAACCAGGGCAACGTGCTCGATGCCGTTGAGAAAGGCGCAAACGTGGTCGAACTGGACCCCGAAGATAGGTCCGTCGGTTATGGCGGCCGGCCCAACGAGGAAGGCGTGGTGCAATTAGACGCCTCGGTCATGTACGGCCCGACGCACAATTGTGGCTCGGTCGCCAGCATAGAAAACATCAAAACCCCGTGTTCCGTCGCACGCCTGGTGATGGAACGGACGGACCACATGCTGCTGGTGGGGGAGGGCGCGTTGCGCTTTGCCAAAGCACACGGCTTTAAGGAAGAAGACCTGCTGACCGAGAAATCCCGCATCGAGTGGCTGAAATGGAAAGAGAATCTCAGCGACAAAGACGATTGGTTTCCCCCTGCTGATGGCAAATATGAGGAAGAGGAAAGGAAAACCGGCACCATCAACGTGTTAGGCATCGATCAGGATGGCAATGTTGCCGGCATCACCACCACCAGCGGATTGGCCTGGAAAATCCCGGGACGCGTGGGCGATTCCCCAATTATCGGCGCGGGTTTGTATGTAGACAACGAAGTAGGAGCGGCCGGTGCCACCGGAAGAGGGGAAGAAGTCATCCGTACCTGCGGTAGTTTCTTCGTGGTGGAAAAAATGCGCAGTGGCATGGCGCCGCAGGAAGCGTGCGAAGCCATGTGCCAGCACATCATCGACATCAATGGTGGCCCGGAAAAGGTTGATTTCACTGACAAATTCGTTGCCATCAACCTGGCCGGTGAAGTCGGCTGCGCCGCCGTCCGCGGCAAAAAGGGCGAAGAACCGGAAGCCTCTTTTTACACAAAGGACGGGTTCAGAGTCATCAAAGCGAAGGTTCTCATCGAGATGAAATAAATTCTGCCTACTTGCAGTAGAAAGATTTTTCCAGAAGAATAGCTCCAGCAGGCTCAGAGGTAGCCAGCGGGGGGTATAGGTTGCCCACCTGCGCGCCCCCAGGTTCGGCCAGAGTGTCAAAATGCTGCTTTTGCGGTAATGAGGCAACGACATCTTTTGCAACCGGCTATGGTTACTTTTTTTATGAGTCAATCCGGTGACTTTTGCTCAAATTTTTTTTGTTGACAAAAGCGATATATTTTTGTATATTTTGATGTTGATTTTCTACAAAACAGGGAAAGGAACAGTTATCTAACGATGGCAATTCACCAATCTGTAATAAAGCGGGCCCGTCAAAGCGAAAAGGCAAGGCGGCGCAATCAGAGATACAAATCCGCCATGAAAACGAGCATCAAGAAGCTTCTATCTACAACAGACAAGGAAGCCGCTGAGAACACTCTGAGAAACACGGTTTCCTTGCTTGATAAAATGGTTACCAAAGGCATTATTCACAAAAACAATGCCGCAAACAAGAAGTCAAGATTAAGCAAATTCATGAACAGTTTGTAGCACAGGCAGTTCAGGTTTAGCCATTAAACCGGGCGAGCAAATCAAGACCGGTAACTCCCCCTAATCCCGGTCGTGAGAAGCGAGCCCGGTTTTTTATTTTGACAGAATGTAATTTGGCGCTTCATGAGTAACTATCACATCGTGTGGATGGCTTTCCAGCAGTCCTGCCGAACTGATTCGGACAAACTGCCCCTTTGCTTTCAAGCGGGCGATGTTTTTTGTTCCGCAATATCCCATAGCAGATTTAAGACCCCCGACCATTTGATAAACGACATCGCTAAGCCGGCCTCGATACGGCACCCGGCCTTCGATCCCCTCTGGCACCATCTTCTTAATATCTTTTTCGCCTTCCTGGAAATATCTATCGCCGCTGCCCCGCTGCATAGCTGAAAGCGAACCCATGCCGCGGTAAACCTTAAAACTACGACCGCCCATATAAATCTTCTCGCCAGGACTCTCCTCAGTTCCGGCAAACAAACTCCCAATCATTACTATATCGGCGCCCGCGGCAATAGCTTTGGCAATGTCGCCTGTTTGTTTAATGCCGCCATCGGAAATCAGGGGGACCCCAGCTTTTTGGCAGGCCGGTGCACACTCCATGATGGCAGTGATTTGCGGCATCCCAACGCCGGCTACCACGCGCGTGGTGCAAATGGTGCCCGGCCCCATGCCGACCTTGACCGCATCGACTCCGGCTTGAATTAAGGCTTCAGCGCCTTCTCTGGTGGCAACATTACCAGCAATAATTTCGACGTTTCCAAATCTGCTTTTTAGCTGTTTCACAGTTTCAAGCACGCCTTTGGAGTGGCCGTGCGCTGTATCCACTACCACAACATCCACATTCGCAGCCATCAGAGCCTCAGTTCTTGCTTCCACATCTCGGGCCACCCCCACGGCAGCCCCAACCCGCAACCTTCCATGCTGGTCCTTGGCAGCAAACGGGTATTGACGCTTTTTCTGGATATCCTTGACCGTGATTAACCCCTTCAAGTTTCCAGACCGATCGATGACCGGCAGTTTCTCGATGCGATGCTTTTGCAGGATTTTCTCAGCTTCCTCTAAAGTTGTTCCTTCCGGTGCCGTAATCAAATTCTCCCTGGTCATTACCTCCCTAACTTTCAACTCCAGGTCGATCTCAAAACGCAAGTCGCGATTGGTCAAAATGCCGATCAATTGGGTCCCTTCTACAATTGGTATCCCCGAAATCTTGAATTGACGCATGAGGGTCAGTGCCTCGCTGAGCTTACAATCAGCGCCTAAGGTCACGGGCTTGTAGATCATGCCACTTTCCGAACGCTTCACACGATCGACTTCGCTCGCTTGGTGCTCAATGGACAGATTCTTGTGGATGATCCCCAATCCACCCTCGCGGGCCAAGGCGATGGCCAGCTCCGACTCTGTAACCGTGTCCATGGCCGCCGACACGATTGGAATATCTAACTCAATAGTTTTCGTCAGCCGACTCCTGGTTTCCACCTCTTTAGGCAAAAAATCTGAGTAGCCAGGTACTAACAAAACATCGTCGAATGTTAAGGCTTCCCCTTTGACTTTATCCGGCATTGCGCTCTCCAAATAACGTTTACGCATTGTAACAAAATTGCCAATAATAAGCAACGATTTTTTCCGCAAAATAAAAACCAGCACGTTGTGCACCGTGCTGGCCAGTCATAGCGAGGATTTTGGCCCGTGGTTTGTGCCTATCAAGAGGAAAGGGGACAGCAATCTCAATCCGGATGATCGCTCTTGTTGATGAATCTCTTCAGATAGGATCCAAATTTGTTGATGGGAGAGTTGGTCTCTTTGCCGTTCAGGACCTGAGGCAGGACGCTTTCTGTGGATTCAGCCTCCGGCTTCTTTGACTGGGTCAATTCGGCCTTCAGCACCTTTTCAAAGTTTCTGGAAAGCGCCTGGATGACTTCTTCGTCCGCGCGGGAGCCTGCCAATTGATTGTTTAAGTATTTCAAGGATTGATCCAACAGATCCAAAATATATTCCGGCACCGGTTCAGTTTCCAACAATTTTTCGTACGTTAGTTTCTTGAGCGAATCGATAATCAGAATCAGATTCTGGTCCTTGGAGCTCTTAACCGACGTCTGCAAGGCGTCGCAAGCCTGGCGAATTTCCTGAACTGCTTCCACCGACAATGGGACCATCTGCAGTTCATAGACTGCCTGTTCTATGGTATCCAGGTATCTCTTGTCCTCTGAGGTGAGGCTTTGTCTTTCAACCACGGTGGCTTCCTGCCGGCGCCCTTGTGAATGGCTGGGATCATTAACCGGGCTCGACAAGACGGTGGTCACCGGCAGACGTTCGGGATCGTCAGATTTCTTCGCCTCTGATCCCGCGGAACCCGCTAAGGTCATAATGGAATCGAGCTCCCGAATATCGAACAGATCATCGATTTCGTTGCCATTTTCCCTGCCGGAAGTCCTGGTCTTTCCATCGCCGTCGTCGAGGAATCGAAACGGCAGCTCCAACTGTCTGGCAAACAAGCGATCAAATTTCCTACCTAATCTGTCGGTGCAGGCCTTGATTTTTTTTTGTCGAATTTCTACCTGTTCGTCGAGTTTCTCCATATTCATCTGCAACTCAATGCGCTCTTCCATTTCCAGCACTTTGTGGATGGCACCAGCAGCAATCTGTACTTTTGAAATAAAGTCCTTGTCCAACGTGTACTGTTGCTGCAAAATCCGGCCGGCGGCAGACTTGATTTTTTCGGCGATGTTTTCAACCCCCTCATACCCGTGAATCATTGCCAGGTCTTCAATAGACTGGGCTGCATTTTTGAGTTTGCTTAGCCCCTGGCTCTTGCCTTCACCATTTGCCAGTCCTGACAAAGACAAATCGATTTGCTGGAGATGCCTGCGGACCTCGTCAAAATAATAGTACCTTAGTGAAGTTCTACCGTCAGAAGACTGTGGAACTGGCAATGAATCTGGGGGGCCTTCGACCATATATATTTTCATACCGAATAGCCTAAAAGCTTGTTAGAACAACTTGTTGATGTATTTTACCGCTTCGTCCACATTCGAGAATTCAGATGATCCGTTGTCTGAGAGACTTCTTTCTGCAACCGCCGACACCACGTCCGCTGGTTGCGCCTCCTCGCCCCTCAGGCGCGTCTTGTTGTCGTAAGGAACGCTTGCAGAGCTTACCGCATCTGCTGTGCTCAGCGGCAGACCGGTTTCTCGTCGCCTGCTGCTCTTAGACTTGTTGTTGCTACCCGACGCGTCAAACAGTTGTAGAATGCCGCTCACCTTGCGCTTGAGCTCAGCCGCAGTGCTCTTCGACTTCTCATCTTCGTTGGTCAGCCCTGAGACGGTGGACGGCAGCAACCTGAACAACTCGATGACCCCTTCGGACAAGTCAAATTCGCCCTGAACCGCTTTCTCAACGATGGTGGCCATGGGGCTCATCAGCTCTGCAATGCTTTGGTAGGAAAACAGTTCTGCCGAACTGTTGATCGACGCCACAGCATTCTTTATCTCGCGCAAGTACCGCTCATTGCCGGAACGATTCCCCACAGCCAGCCCGCGAACAGCCTCCTCCAAAACATAGAGATCTGCCCGGGTCTCCTCCAGAAATATCTCTGAGAACACCCTGCCGCCCTGTTTTCGCGAGGTGGTTTCAGTCGTCGCTTTCTCAACGGATGCGGGCGCCTCTACTTCCCTGGCCGGCGCGATCGTCTCTGTCTGGTTATCCTGGCTCGCCCCCCCAACTTGGGCGACTTCTTGTTTCTTGATGGCCATGTCGATTTCAACTGCCGAACGCTTGGTTGTTTGCAAGCAGGTTGCAATGAGCATCACCCGTATGGAATCTTTCAGCGACTCATCAAGACGGGCTCCCCAGATGATCTTGGCAGAAGGGTCTAACCGTTGCGAAACGACTTGCATGACCGTCCTTGCTGATTTCAGTGACATCTCCTGGCCACCCGTGATGTTGATGAGTGCGCTTCTGGCTCCGGTAATGTCCACATCTAACAACGGATTTTGCAGGGCTTTTTCCGCAGCTACTTTGGCAACATCTTCCGGCGGGCTGTCGCCATCGCTCTCTCCGAGTCCAATCATGGCCATGCCACCATTCTGCATGATGGTGCGCACATCGGCAAAATCCAAATTCACCAACCCTTTTTCAGTCACCAGCTCGGTTATGCCCTTGACGGCATTCACGAGAATCTCATCGGCGACTTTGAAGGCTGCGCCTAAGGGCATATCCGGGACCATTTCCAGAAGCCGGTCGTTCTGCACCACGATGACCGTATCCACTTTAGATCGCAGTTGCTCCAGACCTTTCTGAGCGTTCTCCCAGCGAATGATGCCCTCCTCGGTAAACGGCAGCGTGACCACCGCAATGGTCAAAGCGCCACTTCTCTTGGCTATTTCAGCAATAATCGGTGCGGAGCCCGTGCCGGTGCCACCTCCCAATCCACAAGTGATGAAAACCAAATCGCTGTTGGCAATCATCGCCTCTATTTCTGCTGCGTTTTCTCTTGCGGAGTCTTCCCCGATCTTGGGATCGCTGCCGGCACCCAGACCATTGGTAATATCTTTGCCGATAAGGACCTTGTGGTCAGCCGTGGCAAACAACAGGTCCTGCGCATCGGTGTTAATGGCAATAGCCTCCACACCTTTAATGCCGACTTCCAATAATCTCGAAATGGTGTTGTTGCCCGCGCCACCGGCGCCTATGATATGAATTCTGGTCTTGTGAGCCCCTAATACGGCTTCCAGTTCTTTGTCTGTCTCTACACAATGCTTGGTCATTAGTTGTCTTACCTGTCTGTTGTTCAAGAGTTAGATGATTGGCTTTTCGTCATCGCTTCAGTGAGGATTCCTGTTGGACGCAATCCGCAATGTCCCGGCCCTGCTGGAATCCCAATCTGTTGGAACAGAATAATTCAGTTCCTGAATTCTTGTAACGAGCTGCTTGAACTCTCTCTTCTCTGCATCTTCCAACCGCTCGACTTTCCGCAGGTGACTGTAGGCCTCCCGGATGGCCGCGGAAGTGCTTTGTGCAAGCTCGGTGTCTGTACCCATCAGATGGACAACCAGCGCTTCAATGGCTTCGGGGAGCTTGCACAGGGGTTCCAGGTTTAGCTTTACACAAAGATTCTGGATGGATTTGGCTGTCAATTCAAGGTCTTCCAAAGCCTTCCTGTTGTTGGGCTGCTCTTGCAGTATTTGCAGCGCGTCGTCAATGAGGTTGAAGTAGAGGGCTGCTTCCTCCTTGAATACTTGAACGCCGTCGAACTTGGCTTCCTGAGTGTCCCAACTCAGACGATCAACGATTTCTTCATTCAAATCCTCGGAACGCTCCCAGGGGTCCACCGCTTCTTCCCGCATCCCAGCTTCCTCAACCGGTGAAGCTGATGTGCCGTTGGACAACTCACCAATCAATTTTTTGATTTCCACATCGTCTTCGCCTGGCAAGGTTATCTGACTGCCGGTGGCTGGATCCGACTGGTTTCTGGCGATGTTCAACTCTTGTGGCAGTCCCTGGCCTGGGCTGCCATTTGGAGTCTCCAGTGGAGTGTCCTGGACTGGATCATGGTTCACCACCGGGTCAACCGAAGGCAGCGGATTCTCTGCCGCGGGCTTTTCAGGCTTCTCTGCTGCAACAGGTTGTTCTCGATCCTCTTCCGGCGGCAGGCCCATCTTTTGAACGTGTTCTCTTATTTGGGCTTCGTCAAAACTCTCCGCTTCACTGAAATTCAAGCGGTTCAATAAGGCTAACGTCTCCCGGATGCGCGTCAAATGCCAGCCCGCAACATCGTCAGCCCGATTCGCCGCTGGCGCGCAAAGGTGCTGGGCTTTGGTAGCGATTTGTTCAAAGGCTTCAAAGCCATAGATCATGGAGCTCTCTTTGATATTCTCAAATATGCACTGGCAGGTTTGCCAGAACTCCTGGGTTGGCAAGGTGTTGTTCAGCTTGTCAAAAGTGTACTGCAAGTCAGCCAACAGTTCTTCGATTTCATCCTGAAAGGCGTTAACGATACTGGCAGGTTCCCGGCTAACGTAATTCGATTGCGTTTGCGGGGAAAAATCTGAGCCACCTTCTTTGGCTATGTCGTAGTCAGTCCCATCCTCGGCTGAGGCTTCCCTGCCTACGGACGTGTTTTGGAGAAAATCCTTTTCCTCCTGGCCGTCGAGCTCTGAAAAGTCGGGGGGGCTCTCCAGAGGGACGTCTGTCACCGCATTCTCGGATACCGCCGAAGGTGGCTCATGATTGCTTTCATTATTCTCGGGTTCAACTATTGACTCCGCGTGGTCGCCTTGTTCCAGGGTTGGCACCGTTTCCGGCAGAGGTTCACCAGCCAGGGTCTCGTCAGTCGCAACAGTTTCAGCAAGGTCGGTAGTCGATTCCTCGACATGCAGAACCTGACTGTTCTTCTTTTGTAGACCCAGATAATGATCCAGCTCGAGTCTTGCTGCCTGGCTGTGCAAGGCATTCAAGGTCGTTGTCACTAACGACTGAGCCAGCCGCTCAATCTCGATTTTCATTTGCTCCGTATCTAAATCGGAGTCGCGCAAACGGCTGACACCTTGATTCAAAGTTTCGTAAAAGGTGGCAAAGCCTCTGATCTGTGCCAGCTTCTCCAATTCCACCACTTTATTCTCGGAATTCAATATTTTGTCCAACAGGTTGCCGAACAGCAAATAATCGTCGTTGTTGGAATGGTCATGGTCGAGGATCAATTCAAGCTGATGGCTAATGCAGTAGAAAAAATAGCTCTTGGGATGGAAAAATCTCTTGATTAACTCTTTGTCAAAGTCAACATCAGACAGGACATTTTGAATTATTTCTACCATTTGTACTCTTTGGTCATTTGATTATGAACTAAGACTCTTTGCAAAAACCGGAGGGCCAACCTCCTCTGGCTTGATTTCATCGTGCTTGTTTTTCACAGGCGCAGGAGCTTGCAGCACCTGCCGAAGTTTGCTCAGCAACCGTTCGATATCGAGAGGCTTGGTGATCCAACTAACAACGCCCAGTTTTCTTGCCCTTTGACGTTGTTCCGGGGTACTGTAAGCCGTCATAATGATGGTTGGCAGCGTCGGGTATAAACGCTGCAACCTCTCGTGTAAGGCCAGGCCCGAAAGGTCTGGCAGGCACAAGTCGGACAGCAGCAGATCGGTACCCGGGCAAATTTTTTCCAAAGCCGCAGTCGCGTTCTCAGCGGTTGCGACTTCATAGCCTTCTTCGCTCAACAGCTCATACAGTCCCAGGCGCGTATTGGGGTCATCCTCGACCAGCAGGATCTTCGACAAGATCAAACTCCTTGTAGTTCTTCTTCCGCAGGAGCCACTTCTTCAGCAACCACTTCGCAGTGGCCGTTCTCACCCAATAGCTCCAGGGCCAGATTCATGTAGCTGGTTGCCCCCTTGCAAGTTTGGTCAAAAACAATAACCGGCTTGCCGTGGTACGGCACTTCCGCTAACTTGATATTTCTGGGTATCATGGTGTTGAAGACCAGGCCCTGCAAGGTGTAGCGAACTTTTTCAATGACTTTTTTGGTCAAGTTGTTTCGTGTGTCCACCATGGTTAATAAGAAGCCCCGGTAAGTCAAAGCAGGATTCTTTTCATTTTTTATCAATCGGGTCATTTTCAAGAACCTTCCCAGCGCCTTCAAAGCGTAGTACTCACATTGAATCGGCACGATGAGCGAATCTGAGGCAATCAGCGCATTGTAGGTCAGATTGCCTAAGGAGGGCGGGCAATCTATTAGAATGTAGTCGTATTCGTCCTTGACGGGTTCCAGGGCGTTTCGTAACTTCACCTCTGCTGCCACGCCGATTAACTGCCTTCGTTCGTTCTCGTCCGACCAGACGTTGGTGGGAATGAATTCGAAGTTCTCCTGCCCGGTTGGGTGAATGGCTTCCTCAATGGGCGTATCGTAGATGAAAATATCCAAAATCCCGGCTTTGATGTCGTATTTGCCGTACCCAAAGCTGGTGGCAACGCTGCCCTGGGGATCTACGTCGATCAACAAGACCTTATACCCCAAATTTGCTAAGCTTGCGCTTAGATTGACCGCGGTGGTCGTCTTTCCGACGCCTCCTTTTTGACTCGCGATGGATATGACTTCGCCCATGAACAACTCCTCAAAAGATAGCTCAAGTTCTTAATTATAATAATATAGAAGTACTTTCCAATCTTTTAAAATGGTTCTCTTGATCTCAAATGTTTTAGAAATCATCCTGAAATTGCCCCTACTCCAATTCAAGATGTTAAAAAGAGCAGACTCGCCTTTTAACTCCCCACATTCGGCATGAATGATCTCACCGTTCTTGAAGTAAATGTTGCCTTTCTCCTTGTCCCTGGTGATCATCAAAGAAGAAGTGCGTTTTGTCGTACAATTGAATTCCACCAGTTCCCGGATTCCCGCGCTGTAGAAGTAGCCTTTGAATCCGAATTTATCCAGATTCAGGGCCTGTAGAATGAGCTGTTTCAAATGACCGATGTCGAAAGGTTTTTCGATGTAATAGAAGCCCCCTCGCTTATCCACGGCCGTCTGAATGGCTTCGGATCCGTAGGCGGTCATGATGATGATCTTTGTCTGAGGATATTTCTGACGAATATCCATCAACAATTGCAACCCACTTCGTCCTGGCATGCGAATGTCGGAGACGACGAGGTCAAAGCGAGCCTTTTCTAAGAGTTGCCAGGCGTCATCTCCCGACAGAACACATTCAACTTCCAAAGCTCCACACTCTTTTTCCAGGCTTTTGGCGATTCCCCAAACCAAATCTTCTTCGTCATCAACGATTAGAATTTTTTTTGCTTTTGACACTTAAAGGCTCCTTAAATCAAATAAAATAAAAAGATTAATTTGCTTTGTGCAATTCCCATGCCATCGAAGAATCAGTCGGTTGCAGAGATGAGGAGCCTCCTTTGTCACAAATCTCACCTTTTACTTCGTCATATAAAATCAAAAACTTAAACTGAGGGAGACTTTTTAGACGCTTTTAGAGGAAAAAAATTGATGGGTAAATATTAACTGATTCGTTTTGTGGGGTGGCTTAAAAACGCAAGAGGTGGTCAATTTTCGACCAGTTGGACTCACGCTATGCCATAATTTTTCATCTTTTCGCGCAAGGTGGAACGGGAAATGTTGAGGACTCTGGCGGTTTTGGATTTGTTTCCTTCATATTTCTTGAGAACTTTCATGATGTGGCGTTTTTCCATTTCCTCGAGGGAATCGCTGTCGGATGTAAACGCGGTAAATTCCGATGAAGTAGAAACCTTCGATTCTCCTTGCTGCAGCTCCAGCGGCAGATGCTCGTTTTGGATGAATTCATCGTTGCAAAGAATGATGGCTCTTTCGAGTACATTTTTCAGCTCCCGGACGTTGCCGGGCCAGCGGTAATGGAGCAATTGTTTCTGAGCCTCCGGGGCTATTCCCTTGATCTCCTTGCCAAATTCCTTGTTGTTGGCTTCAATAAACAACATGGACAACGGCAAGATGTCTTCGGTACGGTCCCGCAGTGGCGGAATATTGATCACCATCACCTTTAAACGGTAGAACAAGTCTTCGCGGAAAGCTTGCTGTTCAACGCAATCCTCCAGGTTACGATTGGTCGCAGCAATGATGCGCACGTCGATTTTGATGTCGGAGGTGCCGCCGATGCGCCGGAAAGCTTGGGTCTCCAACACGCGCAACAATTTGGGCTGAATGGACATCTGCATGCTCGAGATCTCATCGAGAAAGATGGTGCCGTAGTTGGCCAACTCGAAGATGCCCTTTTTCATGCTCTTGGCGTCGGTAAAGGCTCCCTTCTCGTAGCCGAAGAGTTCACTCTCGAGCAGATTCTCCGGGATGGCGCTGCAATTGATTTTGATCAAAGGCTTCTCGGCCCTGGCACTCCAATTATGAATGGCATTGGCCACCAATTCCTTGCCTGTGCCGCTTTCTCCTTGAATCAGCACCGAGGTCTTGGGCGTTCCGGACACCAGTTTGATGAGCTTTTTCAACTCGCGTATGGGCTTGGAATTGCCAAACAATTCGTTGTCGGGGTACTGATCTTTTTGTCGATTTCTTAATCGAGAAACCTCTCGTTTCAAGTGCTGAGCCTCGAGGGCTTTGTCCAGCACCAACTTTAACTCGTCCAATTCAAATGGTTTCATCAAATAATCATAGGCTCCCATTTTCATGGCATCGACAGCCGGTTGGGCATCCGTTAAAGCCGTAATCATGATGACCAGGATCTCGGGATCCATTTCTTTAATTGTTTTCAGAACCTTAATGCCGTTCAAGTCGGGCAGTTTGATATCCAACAAAACCAAATCAATAATGTCCTTGTGCAGAATGGATAGGGCATGCTCGCCGTTGTAGGCAGTGCGCACTTTGTTCCCTTGCTTCCGCAACACATCAGCTAACGTTTGGCAAAGGTCTTCATTATCTTCCACGATGAGTACATTGGCCTTAGACATATTTTCTTACTCCTCGGTAGGCAGCAATATTCTGAAGGTAGTTCCTCGATTTAGTTCGCTCTGCACATGAATGTCGCCTTCATGTTCGGTCATAATTCGATAAACAATCGAAAGCCCTAAGCCAGCCCCCTGGGGCTTTGTAGTATAAAAAGGGTTAAAAATGTTCGCAATTCTCTCCGGTTTGATGCCTTCGCCGGTATCGGTGAGATCGACCCGGGCATAAAGGGCCTGCTTGTTTTTTACCGGAAACGGTCGCCCCCTGCGGTCCACACGCCTTATGGTAGTGATTTCCGGGCGGGCATCCAGGCGCAATTCACCGCCTTGTGGCATGGCATCCAGCGCATTTAAAACCAGGTTGATGAATATTTGTTGGATTTGGTAAAAATCCACATAAATCAACGGAAGTTCTGGATCGTAGTTCTCATAGAACTGAACCGATTGGCCCCGCAGCCGATTATCTAACAAAGCCACCGCCTCCTGCACGATTTCCTGCAAACGGTGATACTTGCGATCCGGTTGCCTTGGCTTGGCATAAGAAAAAATCGTCTTCAACAGATCGTCCATGCGGTTGACCTGACGCACGATTCGGGACAAATACTCGCGCCTGGAGTCATCCGGTTCGATTTCTTCTTCCAGGGTCTGCGCAATGGTTTTAATGCCGGCCAACGGATTCCTTATTTCGTGCGCAATGCCGGAAGCCAAAACGCCCATGGACGCCAGGCGATCCATGCGCTGCACTTCTGCTTGCATCTGCTTGATCTGGGTAATGTCTCGAAATGAAATGATCGTCCCCACCCGATGATTCAGGTTGTCCATGCGTGGCGTTACGGTAAATCCCACGTAAACTCGCTGGCCATCATTTGCTGTCAGCCGCATCTCCCGATTTAACAGCGACTGTTCCGGGTCGTCAAAATTCGGGATCAATCTTCTGCATTCCTCTTCAGGAAAAATACTTTCTAACGATTTGCCTAAAACTTCCTCCAGAGTGAATCCCAACAACTCTTCAGCATTGTTATTGAACGAGGTAATCTTACGCTCCAGGTCCAGAGTAATTAAGCCGGAGCCAATACTTTGAATGATACTTTCGTTAAAGTTTTGCAGGTCGATGATCTCTTGTTCCAGCTCCTTGCGTTCAGTGATATTGCGAGCAATGCCCACACAGCCAACGACCTGTCCTTTCTCGAAAATAGGATTGATGTTCGTGGAAAGATAGAGGGTTCCCCCGTCGTGGTTCACCCGGACTTCAAAAATGCTGGACCTACCCTGCAACGTCTTGAAAAAGTTCGTCTTCGCATTTTCACAGTCCGCAGGAACGATCAAATCAAAGAAGCTGCGTCCCAACCACTCCTCCCGTTCGCCCCCGGTGAGGTCAGGCAGCCGTCTGTTGATAAACGAGAAGTTCCCCTCCGGATTTAAGGTGAAAATCAAATCGCTGGCGTTTTCTATCAAATCTTGATATTTGTATTCGGTGCGTTTGACCTGCTGCTCCTGTTCGCGATTCTTCGTCCGCAACTGGTGCAGGATGAACACGTTGTCGATGACATTCAGCAGTTCCTTGTTACCAAAAGGTTTCACCAGGAAGGCACTCAGACCCATGTTAAAGAGCGCTTCCCGTTCCACCTCATCTTCAGATTTGGCCGTGAGCATAATAATAGGAATTTCGCGCACGAGCTTGTATTTGGGATCGCTGACCATTGTTTGCATGAAATCAAAGCCGTTCATCTGAGGCATCATGTAATCCAATATGATTAAATGCGGCTTCCTGGCCAAAAGCAGCTGCAAACCGGTCTCTCCAGAAGTAGCCGGAATGAACATGTAGCCTGCTTTTCGTAAAACAATGCCTGCAATTTCCAACATGTCGGGATCGTCGTCTACAAACAAGATTGCTTTATTCCTGGCCATCTTCATCAGACCACAGGTCGTTTCATTTGAGGCGATACGGGTAAGGTAAAATAGAATTTGCTGCCTTCATTGGGCCTGGAAGTGACGCCCAATTCGCCTCCGTGCAATTCAATTAATTTCTTAGAAAGACTCAAACCGACTCCGACACCGCCATAAATACGCGTTGGCGAGCTATCCCCTTGCCTGAATTCATGGAAGATTTTTTCCTGGTCATCAACTGGGATGCCGATACCCGTGTCGGACACATAGAATTTGACCGCAGACGGGGCGCGTTCCGCACCTACTTCCACGCTGCCGTCGTGAGTAAACTTGATCGCGTTGCCAACCAAAATCACCAGTACCTGGTAAATGCGTCGAAAGTCAACATACAAGAGGGGCAAGTTTTTGTCACAATGCCGCTTCAGGGCCAGGCCGTTGTTCTTGGCAATGGGCGCAACGGTGCCAAGCGTCGCATCGATCAAATCGTAAGGCGAGCAAAACTCATATTCGAGTTTCAACTGGTTGCTCTTGATTTTTGAGAGGTCTAATATTTTTTGCACCAGTTCCAGCAGGTTGGAAGCACAGCTTTTTATGTTTTCCAGGGCAGAAAGCTGGCGTTCGTTGAGTATGCCGTACACGCTGTCCAGCAACAATTCAGAATAGCCCAGGATGCCATTCAATGGGGTGCGAAATTCGTGGCTGATGTTAGAAACGAATTCCGTTTGCACCCGGGTGCTTTCTTCCAGGCGCATGTTTTTCGCCTGGATCTCAATGCTCAACTGTTTGATTTTCGCGTCCCGCTCTTCCAGTATCTTCTGAGCTTTTTTTCTTTCGCGAATGTCCCGCGAAATCACCTCGAAACCCACCAGTTTCTTGTGCTTCAGAACGGGTGAAATACTCAGCTCAACGGGAATCAACGCATTGCCTTTTGTTTTGATTTCCAACTCTAACTGCTTATCCCAACGCAAGTTCTTATGTTTTCTAAGCTGACTTCTCATGATCCTGTCACCGTCTTCTGGCAGGATGTAGCTGATGTGTTTGTGCAAGAGTTCGCCTCTTGAATATCCAGTGAGTTCTTCAGCCTTGCGGTTTACGAAGGTAAACAGCCCATTCTTATCGTGAAAGGAGATGGCATCCCGCGCATTCTCAACAAACTCGATGAAGCGCCGGGTGGCGGCGTCTAACAAAGTCGACCTGTTTTTGGCCAACAAGGCGTCTTGTACGATCTGTGGCAGAGCCTCCAGGTTTTCAGTCGATTTGACGATGTAGTCCAAAGCTCCGCACTTCATGGCCTTGACCGCAGCCTCCTCATTGCCGGCGCCGGTAACAATGATGAACGGTGTGCTCAGGCCGTTCTCACGGGCAAGCTCTAAGAAATCGAAGGCATCCATGTGAGGAAGAACTAAATCGAGCAGCAGCAGTGAGTATTTCTTTTGCGCCAACCGTTCCAGGGCCAACTGCCCGGTTTGCACCCATTCCAAGGCCACCCGATTCCCCGCGCTCTGGAAGCTTTTGAGAATCAGTTCCGCATGATCCTCGTTGTCTTCTACCATGAGAATCGTGTTCTTCTCGTTCAAGGCTAATCAGCCCTCAATCGTCCATCTCTATTCTGTTCATGATGCGCTTGGGTCCCACATCCTTGCTCGTTTTCTCCGCATCGATCTTCTTGAGAAGCTTTCTACCACAATTGTAAATGGCCATCAAATCGAGTTGCTGTCGTTCGTTCAGTTCTCCTTCCACACCCTCTAAAAGGGATTTCGAAAGACCAACAATCGAATTGACGGAATCCTGCAATTCTTCTTGAAAAACGCCCGGATGGGAGCCCTGAATAGTCCTTTCGGTCATCGCCTTTTTTCTTGCACGAGCTAATTCGATTACATTTTGTATGACAGCTATCAATTCTTTGTGACCAAAGGGTTTCTTCAGATAGGCCCACAGGCCTAATTTGAACAAATACCTGATTTCATCAAAACTGCCGTCCCAGGCCGTCAGAATTACGACGGGTGTGGATCGTACTTTTTCGAATGATTTGTCTGTCGCAATGGTACGAATGAATTCATCTCCTTTGACATCTGGCAAAAGATAGTCCAGGATGATTACGTCGGGCCGGTGCGATTTCATCTTCTCGAACCCTTCCAGCGCCGTGTTGGCCGATAGGAATTGGAAGCCTGCGTTTTCAACAACTTGTTGACCAATTGTTAGCATGTCCCTGTCATCGTCGATCAAAAGAATCTTGTGTTTGTTCATCACACCCGAGTCGATTTAGTTGGGGCTGAGATTTACCATATACTCATCGGTTTGTTCCAAAGCCATGCCGTTGGTCTTGGGCAGGGTAACCGTAAAGGTCGACCCTTCGCCAAGTCGGCTCCTAACCTGGACTTTCCCGCCATGGATCTCGATGATTTCTTTCACCAGGGAGAGCCCTAAACCAGAACCGGTGATGTCGCGAACCTTTTCGTTGTCGGAAGCGCGATAGAATTTGTCGAAGATGCGTGCCACCGACTTCTCCGAAATGCCAAATCCAGTGTCTTCAAATTCAACGCTCAAATCATTTTCATTGTCTTTGATGCGCACGAAAACATGGGCATTTTCGGGACTGTATTTTACGGCATTCGAATACAGGTTTAGGATGACCTGTTCCATCATATCGCAATCCACATTGATCGTTGAGATGGACGGTGGCGTTTGCAGGGTTACTTTTATGTGCTTCTTCTGGGCCAATTGAGAATTGAAATCCAACACTTTTTCAACAAGAAATTTCAAATCCACTGGCGACTTGTGAACCTGACTCTTGCCGGCCTCGATCTTGGAAATATCCAAAAATTTGTTGATGAGCTCGCTCAAACGGTTGGATTCTTTGAGAATGATGGCTGCGTATTCTTCCGATTGTTCACGAGAGGCGGGCGGATCCAACAACAGTTCGCTGAAGCCAGAAATAGAAGTGAGAGGCGATCGCAACTCATGGGCCACCAGAGAGACCAGTTCTGTTTTCATGCGATCGATCTCTTTCTCCTTAGTGATGTCTCTCAAGACTGTTACGATGCCCATCAATTCCCGTTTGTCGTTCAGGATCCGTGCTGCCCGCGCTTGTAGAACGATTTCCTTCCAGCCCTGGTTTGGCTTGATGTTGATTTCGATTGACTCGTACTTCATTTTTTCGCGCGACTTGAAATCGCGAATGAATTTGAACAGTCTTCTGTTGGGGATCATCTTTTCAATGGGTTGCTCCACAACATTCTTGTCCAAAAGGTCGAACCATTGCTCCGCAACGTAGTTGATCAGCACGATTCTGTGTGTGGCATCGGTAACGATGACGCCGTCGGCGATATTTTTCAAAATGGTTTCGGTCTTGTTTTTTTCATTGATTATTTTGTTTAAATTCATGTAGTACAGGCGGCGCAACTCTTCGGTCATGTAATTGAAAATTTTTGCCAGCCGACCAATTTCATCGTCGGACTCCACCTTGACTTTGTGAGAAAAATTCCCCCTGGCGATTTCGGTGGCACTCTTGATGAAATGGGTGATGGGCTGCACGATGTTCTTGGTAAAGTAGTAGGTCCCTAACGCTGCCAGCACCAACGCCAGGCACAAGAGGCCGTAAAAAACCAGCGACGATTCGCGCGCTGTTCCTGGCGCTATGCCCTTCTCGATGTAGAAGAAGTACATCCAGGAGAGCGTTAGAGGCAGAACCGCTACCAACAAAGTCAACGCGAATAGTTTCTTAAACAGCGTGTTTGTTTTAAGATTGATGAGCTTCATAAATTCCCCTCTATGAATCTGCAAAAATCGTGTTTCTGCCCGCTTGTTTGGCGCGATACAAGCGTTGATCCGCCATGTTGACTAAGGTGTCAAATTCTTCGCCATCTTCCGGAAAGGTAGCCACGCCCATGCTGATGGTGATTTTCCCATTCGGCTGCGTATCTTCATAGTCAAAATCCTTTTCTTCCACCAGTTTCCTGATCTTCTCCGCAACAATCCTGGCAGCGTTTTTGTTCGTTTCAACCAGTACTAACACGAATTCCTCGCCGCCGTATCGGGCAGCTAAATCGATGTTGCGAATATTATCCATCAAAAGGCGTGCAATGTTTTTCAATACCACATCCCCGGCCGGATGGCCGTTGGTGTCGTTGAAATGTTTGAAATAATCGATGTCAATCATGGCCACCGACACATTGATCTTGTGCCGTCGGGCTCGACGCAATTCTTGCTGCAGATGCTCTTTAAAATAACGGTAATTATACAGGCCGGTCAAACCATCGGTTATGGCCAACTGGCGCAACTCCTCTTTAGCTTTTTGCAACTGCAGAACCTTGTCCTGAAGTTCATCGTGCAAGTACTTTATTCGCAACAACGAACGCACCCGGGCCAGCAATTCCAGCTTGTTGAAGGGCTTGCTGATGAAATCGTCTGCACCGGATTCCATGCCTTTGATCTTGTCTTGCAGCTCATTGAGCGCGGTCACCATGATCACCGGGATAAAATTGGTTTCTTCATCCTTCTTGATGATATTGCAAACCTCAAACCCGTTTTTCTTGGGCATCATGACATCCAACAGGACCAGGTCGGGCCGGGATTCTCGAAGCTGTTCAAGGGCCTCTTCGCCGTCACTTGCGGAGATTACGCGGTAACCTTCAGAAGACAGATAGGTGGTAAGCAACTGGATGTTCACAGGAACGTCATCAACGACGAGTATGGTCTTGATTTTGGAGTCAGGTGCCATGATGCGGTGCTACATATACTCCCTGTTTTTTACACATGCTTAATGTTCAATTCACGAACGGCCTTAGCCTCGTTTAAACGGGAAACCGGGGTTGTGTAAGGAGCACCTTTAACCTTTTCAGGGTCTTCTTCAATCTCTTTTAAGATCTGCAACATCGCCTCCGCAAACGCATCCAAAGTCTCTCTGGTTTCCGTTTCGGTAGGTTCAATCATGATAGCTTCTCGAACAATTAGAGGAAAGTAAATGGTGGGGGCGTGGAATCCGTAATCCAGCAGTCTTTTCGCTAAATCGGCAGTTTTTGCTCCATGCTTGCGCAGTTTATCTCCTGAGAGAACAAACTCGTGCATCGCAGGGCCCGCGAATGGTAAGGTAAAACGGTCCTTGAGTCGGCTCATCAAATAGTTGGCATTGATGATGGCGTTTTCACTGATTCGCTTTAGACCCTCGGCGCCGTGCATCCTGATGTAGCTGTACGCCCGCACAAACATGCCGAAATTGCCGTAAAAAGAACTGATCTTGCCAATGGATTTGGGATAATCATAATCAAACTCGAACTTATTGCCATCTGATTCGATCCTTGGCACCGGCAAAAAATTCACCAGCCGATGGCTTACGGCCACCGGGCCAGCGCCGGGCCCGCCGCCACCGTGAGGCGTTGAGAAGGTCTTGTGCAAATTGATGTGCACCACGTCGAAACCCATGTCGCCAGGTCTGACAAGTTGAAGCAAGGCATTTAAGTTGGCGCCATCCATGTACATCAACGCACCAACATCATGCACGAGCCGCGAAATCTCTTTGACCTCCGTTTCAAACAGTCCCAGCGTGTTGGGATTGGTGAGCATTAAAGCAGCCGTGTCTTCGTTCAGGTTCTCTTTGAGGTGGGCCATGTCTACTCTGCCCCGAGCATTCGACCGGATTTGTACTGAATGGTAGCCGGAGTTGGTCGCGCTGGCCGGATTGGTGCCATGGGCGGAGTCGGGAATCAGCACGTTTTTTCTTTTGCGCCCTCTGTCCTCATGATAAGCGCGAATCATCATCAAGCCTGTCAGTTCTCCGTGCGCCCCGGCAGCCGGCTGCAGACTCACCGCTTCCATGCCGCTGATTTCCTTCAAATATTCGCTCAACTCATGCATGAGCCGCAACGCCCCTTGCACCGTGGACTCAGGCTGCAACGGATGAATGCCGGCAAACCCGTCGAGCCGCGCCACATCTTCATTGACCAGAGGATTGTATTTCATCGTGCAGGATCCCAGCGGATAGAATCCTTTGTCGATATGGTGATTGAGCACCGACAGCCGTACGAAATGCCGGACGACCTCCAATTGCCCTAATTCGGGAAGTGCGGCATCCTGATCACGTAAGAATCTTTGCGGGATTAGTGCTTCAGGATCCTGTTCGGGAACATCTAATTTGGGAAGCGTGACCGCCTTTCTTCCAGGTGAACTCATTTCGAACAGCAATTCTTCGCTCATCTACATGGCTATTGTCGGTGATAATATGCTGTGGTTTAAAAGGATACTTGCTGCTACGCAAGTGGTCAGAAATCGCCCACTTCGAAAGATAAAATTACAATTTAATTTGTTGATTGTCAAGAAATATTTGATAAATCCAAGTTAAAGTATGTTAACAATTTAGGGAAACGTCAAGTAGACTGCAAAATTTCGCGACGCTTGCAAACAGTTCATTGGAACAATTTTAACCTGAGAAATCGAGGGCAGCGGCTATTGCCATGTCAATTTAATTATTACTCAATTCCTGTCCGATATTCGACCAGTTTACCAATCGATCTTCTTGCACGCGTTAAGCGGCAAGTCCTGTTTCATACCATCTAACCTCTTTCTCCACGTAAGGACGAATGTAAGGGCTCAAACTTCCATGAGTGATCAACTCCACTTTTCTGCAGAATAGCGCTTCAAGACTAAAGGCCAGGTCCATAAAATTATCAAAGTCAGGCTTAGCAAATTCAACCAGGAAATCTAAATCGCTGTTTTCTTCCTGCTCTCCTCTGACGTACGAGCCAAACAATCCTATCCTCTTAACGCCATATTTTCGCAAGACGTCTCTGTGCTCACCCAGAATCTCCAATATTCGTTGTCCTGTAAGCGCTGTGTTTTCATCAATTTCCGTCATGAATGCCTCAAATTGGATTATTGTGATTTATGCAGCATAACAAGATAGGCTGTAATTTTTCAATTTCAAAGGAAAAATTGAGCCGGACCGTAGAGTAAAATACCTTCTCCAATTAAACACCGAAGAATATTGAGTTTTTCTCATTTAGGCAGTATCTGCCCTTTCGGTGACTTTCGGTGTTCAATTCTTTTTCCCAATTAAGCGCCGAAGAACATTGAGTTTTTCTGAGCTTGACAGAGAGAACCTGTGAGCCGTTTGCGGTGACTTTCGGTGTGCTTTCGTGTTTCAATTTAGGTCTCAGCGCAGCAGGGTCAGCTTGCGCACTGTGCGAAAGCTTCCGGCTTTC
>JBHHYI010000012.1:0-43401 GCA_046757525.1 bacterium
GCACTCCGCGACCACGCGGAGTGCTTGGATTTTGCTTGACATTTTTGCAAGATTTTTTACATTCATAAACCTAATCGTGACGTCATCACCCATTGAGCAAAAATTTTACTCTTGCGGTCCTCACAGCACCTGGAAAGGGCCTCTTGCAACCTGAACCAAGTCGCGGAAAAAGTCAGTTTAGGTCGGTTGCAACGATTCAAACGAAAAAGCATTCTCTTGAGGTTAGAAAATGAGCTGGGTAGTCAAGGTTCAACGCTATTTCACAATCGTTAGCATCCTAACGACTGGCATTTTGGTGCCTGATGCCGCATGGTCTGGAACCACGGGAAAGATTTCCGGGCGCGTCGTGGACAAAGCCACCGGTGAGCCCCTGCCGGGTGCCAACGTGATGGTGGTGGGAACAAACTTGGGCGCGGCCTCAGACTTAGACGGGAATTTCATCATCTTGCGAGTTCCTCCGGGCGCCTATTCGGTGAAGGCCTCCATGATTGGTTACACCGACCTCCAGTTCAACAACGTTCAGATAGGCGTGGATAGAACCACAAAACTGAGTTTTGAACTTTCTGCAACCGTGGTAGAGTTGGGGGAGTCGGTGGTGGTTGTTGCTGAGAAGCCCCTGGTTCAGATGGATTTGACGTCCTCTTCTGCATCGGTCGGGTCGGACGTTCTCAGCAAGCTGCCGCTGGATCGTTTTGAAGACGCGGTTAATCTGCAAGCAGGGGTCGTCGACGGGCACTTTCGCGGGGGCCGGTTGGGGGAAGTTGCGTACATGATCGATGGCGTCACCGTTAACGATGTTTTCTCGGGAAATTTTTCTTTGGAGGTTGAAAACAACGCCATTCAGGAACTGGAGGTCATCAGCGGAACTTTTAACGCCGAATATGGCCAGGCCATGTCCGGCGTTGTGAACATCGTGACCAAAGAAGGGGGGCACCGGTATCACGGAAATGTTTCCGCCTATTTCGGTGATTATCTGAGCAAACACAACAACATCTTCTTCAACATCGACAAAGTTAACCCCATTTACAACGGGCAATGGAATCTCAGCGGCCCTTTCCCAGGATTTTCTGACAAGATGACCTTTTTTGTGTCGGGTCGTTATTTCCAAGAGGAGGGCTGGATCTACGGTCAGCGCATTTTTGTGCCTTCCGATTCTTCCAGTTTTAGCGGTAATAATCGCAACAACTGGTTTGTCATGAGTCAAGGTCAAGGGTATCGATTCAGTGAGGCCCTGGTGGATAGTCTAAAAGCTAACTCAAAGGCCGTGCCCATGAATCCGCAAACCCGCTGGACCGGCCAGGGAAAGTTTACCTACCGATTCTCGTCTGCCAACAAATTGAGTTATGAAATCTTACTTCAACGTCGAAATTTCAAGACGTACAATCATTTGTTCAAGGATAACCCGGATGGAGACTACCGTCGCTGGCAAAGGAGTATTCACCACACCGTGAACTGGACCCACGTTTTCAGCGATCGCATGTTTTCTTCGCTAAAATTTGCCCATTTTCGAAACAAATTTGAGCAGTTTGTTTACAGCAATCGCTTTGACCCGCGCTATGTTTCGGACGATCGGTTGCGGGACGCGAGCAACAATTCTTTTGTGACCGGTGGTCAGCAAATGTGGCAATATCGGCGCGAGACTCGTACCACGGTGGCAAAACTGGACCTCACGGATCAAATTACCAATCTGCATCAACTGAAGTTCGGCTTCGAAGCCAGACGCCATCGCCTGTGGCTGGAAGAATTTGAAGTCCTGTTGGATTTACCGCAGCGCAAAGCCCCGCTCTCTTCCTTTAATAACAATCGTTTTCTCGTGCATCCATTGGAGCTTTCCGGCTATTTTCAGGATAAGATGGAATTCGATTTTATGATTGTAAATATCGGCTTGCGGTACGATTTCTTTGATTCCGATTACGTCATTCCAACAGACTTCAAAAATCCCACGACTTCTGCGAAAAGGCCGGCCAAGACCAGCAATCAGTTGAGTCCAAGATTTGGCATAGCCTTGCCCATCAGCGACCGGGGCGTCATTCACATCTCTTACGGGCATTTCTTTCAGACGCCAGTCTTCGATTTCCTCTTTAGAAACCCTGAATTTGAGGTCTTCCCACTGCAATCCGCAATAAATCCACCACCGAACAGCTTGCTCAATACTGTCGGCAATGCCGAACTCAAGCCACAAAAAACGATCAGCTACGAAATTGGGTTGCAGCAGCAACTAACGGACAATCTGGCCGTGGACGTCACCGTTTACCTGAAGGACATTCGCAACTTGCTGGGTTCCGAAGTGTTCAAGAATGCTCAACAAGACCGCTTCGCCCGCTACGTAAATCGAGATTACGGCAGTGTCAAGGGCTTGACCATTGCTCTGGAAAAACGACTCACTCAGGGATTTTCCGCCACTGTGGATTATACTTTTCAGGTGGCGAAAGGCAATGCTTCTGATCCCAACGATGCTTTTCTCGATCAGCAGTCGGAGCCACCCATTCAAACGACCAAGCAACTGGTGCCTCTGGATTGGGACCGCACCCACAGCTTGAATATGACCGTAACCGTCGGCAATCCAGACGAATTTGTCGTAGGCATCATCGGCAAGCTGGGTAGTGGTCTGCCCTACACCCCGACCAAACAGAAAGTGCGCGAGAATGTTAAAAATGGCGGACGAAAGCCCTTATTTTACAACGTCGATTTGTATGCCAGCAAGAACTTCAAATTGATGGGGTTGAACTATTCCCTTTTCTTGCGTGTGTTTAATTTGACCGACAGAAGAAATGAGTTGCAAGTGTACACCGATACCGGCAGAGCTGGCTTTACCGTGGACATCTTTAGTTCTGGCGAACCTCGCGGCATTAATTCTCTGAATGAATTCATCGTGCGGCCGGATTTTTATTCCGCTCCGAGAAGGGTAGAGACAGGTCTTTCTGTTAGTTTTTAGAGTTACTTAACTAAAAAATACCGAAGTAAGCGATGAGAAATTTCCGTTCTATTGTTGTGAAGCTGTTAATTGTTTTAGGCAGCTTCGTTTTTGGGCAATGGGCTTTTGCCCAACGCATCCCCGACAAGAATGTGGGGGATCGCAGCAACACGCGAGAAGGCATTATGGATGGCAATCTGGTACGAACGCTGTTCAAGAACCACGGAGAGGTGGCTAATTGGCCCAACCAGCCGTCAGGCGAATGGCCGAAGGGTTCGGGCCACTCCTACGTGGACGGCGTGCCGATCATCGTGCAGGTGGAAACCAAAGATGTCCATGGCAATGTCGTCCATCCCATGGAGACCATGTACCGCGAATTTATCGACCTTTCGCCCACCCTGGTGCCCTGGGGTTGGGCACCGCTGCCGGGTTATTTTAATCCTGATCAGGACGAACCGGCGCTGAGCGACGATCACAACACCTGGCCCACGTTTTGGCCGGACCGGCCTTCTGACTGGGCGGGCTTCTGGAACGGCTTTTTTGGAAAAGGGGTCTTCAACGCTCAGTTGGAAACCTACTTTGTTTTCGACGACGACCCGGACCAGGAATTTGAAGTTTACCCCGATTCAACGGATCCGAATCGCCGTGGGGTTGGTCTGGAGGTTGCAACGCGCGGTTTTCAATGGTCAAACGTGCTCGCCGAAGACACCATTTTTTGGCTCTATCAGATCACCAACGAAGGCACGACCGATTACCCCAAGACCATCTATGCCCAATATATCGATTGGGGAGTTGGCGGCACCGACGATTCCGGAGATGATAGCGGCTCCTTTGACACTAAACTGGACATCGCCTTTGCCTGGGATTCGGACAACCGTGGCTCGCCGGGCAATTGGAGCCCGGTGGGAGTAGCGGGTTACGGTTTCCTCGAAAGTCCGGGAAATGGCACCGATGGCATCGACAACGACGAAGACGGCATTATCGATGAACGCCGGGACGATGGCATCGACAATGACAACGATTGGCAGCCCTTTACCGATTTGAATGGCAATGGACAATGGGACCTGGGCGAGCCTTTGAACGATGATTTGGGCCGAGACGGGGTTGGTCCGTTTGATGTCCAGTATACGGGTCGCGACGAAGGGGAGGGGGATGGCCTGCCAACCGCAGGGGAGCCTAATTTTGACGCAACCGATCCGGATGAGTCCGATCAAATAGGTCTCACCGGCTTCTCCATATTCCCGGTACATTTTTATGAGCTCACCAACGATGACGAAAACTGGACCGTTTTCACCGAGGCTTTGCCGCCCAGAAATGAACTGCTGCAGTCGGTGAATTTGGGCATGTTTTTCTCCTCCGGGCTCTTCCCTCTAAAAGCCGGCCAGACCGAAAGCTTTTCTATGGCGCTCATGTTTGCGGAGGATAAAGAGGATCTGGTACGCACGAAACGCACGGTGCAGCAGATCTTCGATGCTGATTATCGCTTTGCCGAACCGCCTTTCAAGGCGACCTTAACGGCGGTTCCGGGAGACGGCAAGGTAACCCTGTACTGGGACGATTTTTCAGAGCAGTCCTTTGACCGGTTTCTCAGACAACATGATTTTGAGGGCTACAACATTTACAAAGCCACGGACCCGGAGTTTCTGGAGCCGCGCATCATTACCGACAGTTTTGGTAACTTGACCTTTCGCAAGCCCGTTGCACAGTTTGATCTCAAAGATGGCATCAAAGGGCCGCATCCAGTGGACGTCAACGGTATAAAATTCAATGTGGGCAGAGATAGTGGCCTCCGGCATGTGTGGACCGACACCGACGTGCAAAACGGTCAAACCTACTACTATGCCGTGGTTGCCTTTGACCGGGGTTTTATTGACACTACGGTTACTGGCGCCGTTGAGGGGATTCCCCCGTCTGAAACCACCGCCACTGTGAAGACGGGTATCTTAGGAAATGTGGAAGCAACCGACCTCAACACCGCTGTGGTGGTTCCTAATGCGCCTGCGGCGGGTTATATCGCCCCCGATATTCCTTCCGCGATGCGGGTGAGTCATGGAGGCCCGGCAACCGGGTTGGTACAACCCAATTTGGTCGATCATCGAATCATCCAGGACAACACGACCTACCAGGTGGTCTTTGACGAAGCATCCCCTTTCCATATCGCCACCTCTCCCAGGTTTAGCATTATCAACAAGACCAAAAACCAGGTTTTGTTTAAGGATTTGGAGCTATTGGAATCGGGTCAAGTCAGCCCGTTCTTCGATGGTTTGACGGTGAGTTTGTTCAACGACACCACGGTGGCCCTGATCGATTCGCTCACAGGCTGGGTGGTGGGCAACAGCAATTACACTGTTGACATTGGGTTTCTGCCGGTCTTTTCCGGACGCAATGTAGCCTTGCCAAACGATTATGAACTGCGTTTCTTTGACACGGTGGTCGACACGTCGATTCGGCTGCTGTTTGGCCAGAAGCCTATCCCCACGAATTTTCAGATCGTGAATTTGACCGAACAGATAGCCGAGGATTTTATCTTTTTTGATCGCGACAACGATGGGCAGTTTACGCCCGGGGACAACGTCGTGGTTGTGGTTGGGGATTCCATTGGTGCAAAACCGCGAAGTTCTACTTTCAAGACCAGTTGGACCATATCGTTCGAGCAAGACACGAGCATCACGGACCCCAGAGCTCCGCAGCCCGGAGATATTTTTCAGTTCAAAACCACCAAGCCCTTTCGCAACGGCGAGAGCTTTGAGTTTGTTGTGAAAGCTCAGAGTTTTAGTGCGGAAAAAGCCAGCAACGAAATGGACCGCATTGCCGTGGTTCCAAACCCGTACGTCATCGCGGCTTCCTTTGAACCGCCCAATCGATTCAAATTCGGCAGGGGGGAACGGCGTATTTCTTTTATTCATCTGCCGCCCAAGTGCACCATTCGAATTTATACTGTTCGCGGCCAGTTGGTCGACACCATCGGGCATGATACTGCTATCGATGACGGAGCTGAGTTCTGGGATCTGGTATCCAAAGATGGCACGGACATCGCCTACGGCCTGTACATTTTTCATGTTGAAGCTCCCGGAATTGGTACAAGAATCGGCAAGTTTGCTGTAATCAAATAAGAAAAGTGTGGTGTGTTATCATGTTGAATAGAATTCTAATCGCAAGTGTGATCATTCTTCTCAACGGTTTGGACAGTCAAGCTCAACAAGACTTTGGTGGGGTTACCAAGGTGGGCACCACTTCGGCCGCCTTTCTGGAAATCGGCGTGGGTTCCCGTGCCGTGGGCATGGGTGGCGCTTATGTGGCCGTAGCCAACGATGCCACGGCCCTGTATTGGAATCCGGCCGGTTTGACCCAACTGCAAAAAAGTGAAGTCGTTTTTGTTCACACCAAATGGTTGGCCGACCTCAATTTTGATTTCGCCGGCATCGTCATTCCGCTGGGCAATGCGGGCACCATCGGTGGATTGGTCACGGTATTGAGCACGTCGGATCTGGCCGAGAGAACCATCGATCAGCCTGAAGGCACCGGCAACTTCTTTAGCGTAGGGGATTTGGCCATCGGTTTAACCTACACCAAGAATTTGACGGATCGTTTTGGCATCGGCGCCACCTTCAAGTACATCAACCAACACATCTCGCTCATGTCGGCAAATGGCTTTGCGGTGGATTTTGGCGCTGTTTTTGACACAGGTTTATCGGGGATACGCTTTGGAGCTGCCTTGCGGAACTTTGGCACCGATATGAAACTTACGGGCAAAGATGCTCTGATCCTGGTGGACATCGACCCCACCAAACTGGGCAACAACGAACGCGTTGAGGGTCGCCTGGATACGGATTCTTTCCCGTTACCCCTCACCTTTCAAGCAGGTCTGGCTAAGGATGTTGTCCTGGGGGAAAACAATCGCGTGACCCTTGCCGCGGATTTCGTCCACCCAAACGACAACACCGAAAGCGTGAATGTCGGCTTTGAGTACAGCTTGTGGCGCGCCGTTTTCTTGCGCGGGGGGTTGAGGAATCTGCTCATGGAAGATCGGGAAGAGAATTTCACCCTTGGCGGAGGTTTTGTGATGAATTTTCTCGGCAATGTGAAACTCAAGTTCGACTACGCGTACGTAGATTTTGGTCGTTTGAACAACGCGCAGCGTTTTTCCGTGGCACTTGACTTTTAGTACACCCGCAGCTTGGAATCGCCTATGCGAGTTACAATCGACAAGATCGACCACAAGAAATCTCAAGAATTTCCTGTTCGTTTTTTGGTCGTCCTTTGCGTATTTTTCTTAGCTGCTGGTTGTCAAAAGAGAGAATTGCAGGACGAGGCGTTGGCCGTGGTAGGGAAAGAGGCCATCACTCAAAAGGACTTTGTGATCAGTTACGAACTGACCCCGACGCCCTATTTGAGAACAACAGAAAAGAAAACAGGTTTCTCGAAAAAAGAGAGCCATTTGGACTGGCTAATCGAGAAGAAACTATTTGCAAAAGAAGCAGTAAAGCGTGGGCTGGACCAGGACCCCAAGGTGCAAAAATTATTGCAGTGGTATGAAAAAAAAGCCGCTATTCGACAGCTATACCGTGAAGTGGTGCAAGCAAAGGTGAAAATCACCGAGCAAGAGTTGCGCAAGGCCTATGTGGAATTAAACGAGACCGTGCACGCACGCCATCTTTTCACCAAAGACGAACAACAGGCCTGGAAGTATTATTACGACCTGAAAGCGGGGGTGCCTTTCCAGGAGTTGGCCAGGCAGGCGTTTAAGGATTCGACTTTAGCCAACCATGGCGGGGATTTAGGTGAATTTACCTGGGGGGATTTTGACCCTGAATTCGAGGAAGCTGTCTTCAAGATGAAACCGGGCGAGATTTCAACCCCGGTGCACACCAGGTGGGGCTATCACGTCGTCAAATTGGAAAGCCGCAAAAGAAATCCGTTATTGACTGAAACTGGATTTCAAAGTCGCAAGAGCTATATCACGAAAATCATCAAAAGACGCAAAGAGGCTGCGTTGGCCAGCAAATTTATTAAAGAATTCATGGAGCCTAAAAACGTTAGATTGAAAGGACCGGCCTTTGCTTTGTTGGCTTCTTCCTTAGTTGCAGATTCTCGGTCTAACAGCCAGCAGCCACGCTACCTGCCCAGGCCCTTAGATCCGGAATTGCTTCATGTGAAGGTAAACCTGGCGGATCACTTGAACGATCCGCTGGTCGAATTTGCCGGTGGCCGGTGGAGCATCGGTGATTTTTTGCAGAGATTGGCGACCATGCCCGTGGCGGACCGGCCCAACGTCACGAGTAGAAATGCGCTGAAGAACGGCATCGGCATCCTGGTGCGCGACGCGTTTTTGGGGCAAGAGGCTTTGCGGCGCGGCCTGGAAAGGGCGCCCCTGGCCAAACAAGAATTTGCCAAGAAAAAAGAGGAGTTGCTCTACCTGAGGTTGCGCCGTGTGGTTGAAAAAGGGATCGCAGTTACGGAGGAGGAGGTTGAAACGTATTTTGCAGAACATCGTGAAGCGTTTCGTGAACCTGAGCAAGTCAATATTTGTGAAGTGTTGGTGCGGAGCAAACAAGAGGCGGAGAAGATCAAACACCAGGTTGAAGCTGGTGCAGACATTTCTGAGTTGGCGAAGAAGCGGTCCATTCGTACCTGGGCGGCGAAACAGGGCGGCGTTTTTGGGTTTTTCCCCCAGGACCGTTATGGTGAGATCGGCCGAATCGCCTTCGCCGGTCAAGTGGGTGACCTTTGCGGGCCGGTCGAAGTGGCCGGCGGTCCCCCACGCGGTGGCTACTCCATCTTCAAGATTGTTGCTCGCAAGCCACCGCGCCCGTTAGGCTTAGACGAAGTCAAGGATAAAATAAGAACTGAACTGCTGGGGCGGAAAAAAGGTCAAGCGGTGGAAAAGCTGGCACAACAGCTCAAAAAGAGTACGCCTGTTCAAATCGATGAGCGAAAACTGGCCTCTCTTACCGTAACCACCGATTGGGCCGAACAACCCATTAGCGTTTTTGCCTTTGACAAATAATTGTTATCGAGAGCGTTCACATTCACAGAATAACCAGGAGGAGCTGCATTAAGAAGCCTTTGCTACGGAAACGTTTTCGAACTTTCTTGAATCTGATCGTCCTTCCCGTCACCTATTTAATGCCTCCAAAAGCGCATTTGGTGGGACTCTTTGTCTCTTTGCTGGGCATAAGCTGGTGGGCCTGCCACTCTGGCAACGAGGACCATCCTCACGTACTTACCTATTGGTCGGCCAACAATCAATATGAAATAGACCTGGCCAGAAAGGTGGTTGAGGAATGGAATCGTGCCCATCCGGAGATGCCGGTCAAACATCAGCCTGTCCCTGAAGGACAGTCCAGCGAAGAGGTGATTCTGGCCGCGGTCGTGGGCAAATCACCTCCGGACGTGTATTCCAACATGTGGCCGGGAACGGTTGAGTTCTATGCGAATGCGGGGGTTTTGGTGCCTCTTAGCCAGTTTCCCGATTTTGATTCGGTGATGAATGCAAGAGTGAAACCGGATATTCTCGAGGGGGCCCGTTCTCGAGATGGCCAGGTCTACCAGATTCCGTGGAAAACCAATCCGGTGATGATGATGTACAACAAAAAAATGCTGGCCGAAAACGGTTTCTCCAATCCACCGAGAACCTATTCAGAGTACGAGAGACAGGCCAAGGTCATTACGGCTGATTTGGACGGAGACGGCTATACCGATCGCTTCATGGGCATCCGCGATATCCGCGTGGTGTGGTGGCAACGGCTTTTCGACTATTATGCCTTCTACATTGCGGCCTCGGGCGGGCAGACGCTGTTGCAGAACGGCCAGGTTGCCTTTAACACTCCCACCTCTGTGGCCGTGTTTGCCTTCATCCAAACCCTGTTTAAGAAAGGCTACTTCCCCTTGCAGAAAGCTCAAGGCGCGGTGGATCCTTTTTTGTCCGGCCGGGTGGCGACGCGATTCACCGGGCCGTGGGAGATCGCACATGCGGAAAAATTCAAACCTGAAGGCTTTGAATATGATTTTGCTCACATTCCGGTTCCGGACACTTTGACCGGTCCGGTTTATACTTACGGAGACTTTAAGAATATCGTAATCTTCAGAACCGGGAGCGACTCGAAACGCGCCTGGGCTTTCGTGAAATACATGATTTCTCGGCAAAATGATTATCGGTTGCTGGCCATGACCCATCAGCTTCCTTTGCGCAAGGGCATGGTGGAAGACTCTCTGTTTCAAGAGGCTTTCAAAAAAAACCCCAAACTGCTGAAGTTTGCCCAGCAGGCCCGGTACGTTCGCGGCCCGGATGTGTGCAAGGACCTGACGGAAATTTTTGATGCCATCTCCCAGGAATATGAGGCGTGCGTGCTCTACCAGACCAAGACGCCGGAACAGGCGATTGCGGACGCCGCAAAGCGGGCCGAACTGATTCTGAAATAAACGATTTTGCCATCGTGGCCGAACAATAGACGATTGCCCAAAAGATGAAAAACTTGGAATTTTCAAGAGTGTGCCATGCGGCGCCTTAAATCAAAAATCCGGCAAAATGGCCGCGTGGGGTACATGCTCGTTCTGCCTTACGCCGTGCATTTCAGCCTGTTTGTAGCCTTTCCGGTGATCTTTTGTGCTGTGTTGGTGTTTCACAAGTGGGATATCGTCTCGCACATGCAGTGGGTTGGGCTGAACAATTTTGCCAAGCTCTTGCAGGACGGGTTATTTTTGAGAGCTGTTCTGAACACCCTGACTTTTCTGGTGGTGCACATTCCGCTGCAAATAGGGGTCGCTCTGTTTTTGGCAGAACTCCTCAATCAAAAAATAAAATGGCGGGGATTCTTCCGGGCCGCCTTTTTCATGCCGGTAGTGGTCTCCGGGGTGGTAGTCACCATGTTGTGGGATCAATTGTACGCTCAGGACACCGGCATCATCAATCTGCTGTTGATAAGAATCGGTTTGGGAAAAGTTCCCTGGCTCACCAGCCCAACCTTAGCCATGCCCAGCATTGCCGTCATGGCGACCTGGAAGAATGTGGGATTGTACATTGTCCTGTTTTTGGTGGGCTTGCAAAGCGTGCCGCCGGACTTGCACGAGGCGGCCGATCTCGAAGGGGCTTCCCACTGGTACAAATTTACCCGCATTACCCTGCCCATGATCAATCCGACGATTTTGCTCGTGGTCATTCTCTCGACGATCAACGGATTCTCTTTGTTCATCGAGCCTTATATTATGACGGGTGGCGGGCCCCTGAACAGAACTCTGTCGGCGGTGTTGTATATCTACAATCAGGGGTTTTCTTTTTATCACATGGGCTATGCGGCCACTCTGGCTTTTTGCTTCGCGGCCATCGTGTTTGTGGTAGTGACCGTTCAGCGCAAAGTTGTCGAGCAGGAGTCGGTTTACTGATATGAAGAAGGTTGCATTCTACTTGCTGCTGGTTTCTTGGACCGTCGTGTTCATTTATCCGTTCTTGTGGATGATTTCGGCTACTGTTCGGCCTGAAAAAGAAATCGGAAGCTTTAATATCCTGCCCTCCCATTTTACCCTTTACAGCTATGCACAGGTGTTTGCAAAGATTCCTATCGTCAGGGCGTTTTTAAACAGTCTATTTGTGGCCTTGGCAGTGACTGCGGGTGTTTTGGTGTTTTGTTCGATGATCGGGTATGCCCTCAGTCGTCTGCGCTTTCGGGGTCGCGGCATGATTTTTAACATGGTGTTGTTCACCATGATGATTCCGTTTCAGATAATCCTGATTCCTCTGTATATTCTCATGGTCAAATTGGGTTGGGTCAATACCTACTGGTCGCTCATCGTGCCATGGATGGTCAGCGCGCTGGGGATTGTCATGTTCCGGCAGTATTTTCTCAGCATCCCCCAGGATCTAATCGACGCGGCACGCATAGACGGGTGTGGCGAGCTTCGGATCATCTTTCGCATCGTCTGGCCGATTTCAGCCCCTGCCCTGGTCACGGTTGGCATTTTGACATTTATGACCACCTGGAACGAAGTGCTTTGGCCGCTCATCGTCATCAGAGAGCGTACTCTTATGACCATGCCGCAATTGGTGACCATTTTTGCCGTCGGTGGTCAGGCGGAATCCCAACTGGGGGTGCAGTTGGCGGCGGCCACACTTTTAGCGCTGCCAGTGATTGTTGCTTATGCTTTTTTCCAAAGATACTTTATCGCAAGTATGGCGACTTCCGGTTTGAAGTAACTTGCAGGAAACGCCGGTTTTCTGTAACGCAAACGTGTCGTTTGCGCAGTTTTCAGAAGGCAGAAGGTGACTTTTTTCAAAAAGGTCATCTTCTTTGAAGGTTGGGAGATATGCAGCGTCGATTAAATCGAAACGGTCTCAGACGGTCCGGATTGTTCCTGGTTTTGCTGCTATTTGTTGGCTGCCAAACCGAGGCGCCACCGGCCGATTTGCGGCTACGTTGGTTCAATCTGGCCCATCTGAATCATCTTTACCAGGAGGTGACGATGGACGGCGCGGAAATGGCGATTGTGCACATCTACTCAGAATATCCGGATTACGGGTGGGTTGACGCTGGTGATGAAGGCATCGCTTGTGTGGACGACGCCGCACGTGCCGCGGTGGTGTATCTGCGCCATTTTGAACTCTCCGCCGATTCCACCAGTTTGCTGCGCGCGCGCAAACTTCTGGATTTTTGCCGTCACATGCAGGCTGAGGACGGGCAGTTCTACAATTTTATTTTTGCAGACCATAGCATCAATCGCACGGGCCGAACCAGTCACAAGAGTTTCGGTTGGTGGGCGGCACGCGCTGTTTGGGCGTTAGGTGAAGGCTTCCGTGTTTTTCGCAACCAGGATGCGGCTTACGCCGCGATTCTGGAGCAGCACATTCAAAAGACTTTTGTGCACCTGGACACGATGCTGGTACATTACCACGAGATCGCGGTGGTCGAAGGTTTCGACGTGCCCCACTGGTTGTTGTACAATTCGGCAGCCGACGCCACTTCCGAGCTGGTGCTGGGTCTGGCAGCCTACAGCGAAGCTTCCGGGGATGCAAGGGCAAGGCAGTTTGTGCAAAAGTTTGCCGAAGGTTTAATGGCCATGCAGATCACCGATGATCATGGCTTTCCTTATTACTTGTTCTTGTCGTGGAAGAATGTTTGGCACGGGTGGGGCAACAGTCAAACGCAAGCCCTGGCCATCGCAAGTAAAGTTTTGGACAATTCTGAGATTAGAGAAGCTGCTGAGAAGGAGGCGTTAACTTTTTACCCGTACTGGATTAGCAACGGGTTTCCGAGAGAAATGATCTTTACAAGAAATGACTCGCTGAGCGTGCAACAAGTCAAAGCCTACGACCAGATTGCTTACGCCATTCGACCGGCGGTGGTAGGCTGTTTAAGACTTTATGATCTCACCCGGCGACCCAGATTTGCTGAGATAGCTGGAGAATTGGCCGCCTGGTTTTTTGGCGGGAATTCAGCCAGGCAGGCCATGTACGACCCGGAGACGGGTCGCTGTTTCGATGGCATTCTTTCACCAACTGAAATTAACCTGAATTCAGGAGCTGAATCTACCATTGAGGCACTTTATTCGCTTCTCGAAGTGGAAGTAAATCCAATTGCCTGGAAAAGATTGCAGAAATTTTTAAATTCACAACAGATTATTTATTAAGATACTAAGCCTTTTCTCAGACAGTGCTGCGAAAAGGTGGCTGACGCAGCAAAGCGAAAAGGAAATCCGAAGTACTAAGCACGAAATTCTAAACAAATAGTGTCGTATTTCGATATTCGCATTTAGGCGCTTGAATATATCGACAAAATTTTGTCGATGTTGGGTCACTAAGCGCCTAATTTAACCACCGAGATTCGCCGATAAGGATTGAAACCGTAACAATCGAAGACAAGTTTTCAATAGAGATCAGATTTGCGGCTTAACTAATCCACGCAAATCTGTAGGAGTCCGTTGTAGAGTTTTGTAAAACACAAAATATGGGAAAGCCTATGCGCATAGCCATGCTTGCACCAATTTCATGGCGCACACCGCCCAGACATTACGGCCCCTGGGAATTGGTCACCAGCCTTCTTACTGAAGGGCTTGTACAAAAAGGGATGGATGTTACGCTATTTGCCACGAAAGATTCCATTACCAAAGCGAAACTAAGAGCTGTCGCTCCGTGCGGGTATTCGGAAGATGCCGCTTCAGAACCCAAGGTGTGGGAATGTTTGCATATCTCAAATGTCTTTGAGCATGCAGACGAATTTGACCTCATTCACAACCAATTTGATTTTTTGCCGTTGACCTACTCCGGTCTCGTAAAAACGCCCGTAGTGACAACGATCCATGGATTTTCATCCCCAAACATTGTGCCGGTTTATGAGAAATACAATAAGACGTGCAACTACGTTTCCATAAGCAACGCCGACCGAAATCCCAAGCTTGACTACATGGCCACGATATATCATGGCATCGCTATGGATGAGTTCGCGTACACGCCTGAGCCTGAAGACTATCTTTTGTTCTTTGGAAGAATTCATTCCGACAAAGGCGTTTGGGAAGCGATCCAACTGGCTAAAAAAACAAAATCCCAACTGATAATCGCCGGCATCATACAAGACCAAAAATATTTCGATGAAAAAGTGGCTCCCTTTTTCGAGGGTGAACAAATCAAATTTATTGGCCCGGTTGCAAGAACAAGACGGTCCGAGGTTCTTGGTAAGGCTAAGGCCATTCTACACCTGATCAACTTTGATGAGCCTTTCGGAATGACGGTAATCGAAGGTATGGCCTGCGGCACACCCGTGATTGCCATTTCCAGGGGGGCTATGCCCGAACTCATAAGAGATGGGGAAACGGGTTTTTTGATCCCTCACTGGCAAGCCGGCTCGCAGGTCATATCCGAGATTCCAAAAATCAAACGCGAGAGCTGTCGTGAATGGATCCAAAAGTGCTTTACTCAGCAGCAGATGGTTAATGGATATTTAGATGTTTATAATAGAATTCTTAACTTAGAGAGGTAGCAACAGACGGAAACAGTAAATGATTTTCAAGACCCAACTGCACTATTTGAGCGCTTTCGAGGCAATCCAATCTTGACGGCTGCTGACTGGCCTTATCCGGCCGCCGCCGTGTTTAACGCAGGCGCCATTAGGTTTGGTGGTGAGACGCTCCTGCTGGTGCGGGTTGAAGACTTACAGGGCATGTCCCATTTGACTGTGGCACGCAGTCGGCATGGTTTTGCGGACTGGCAGATAGATTCTCAACCCACCTTTGTCGCCGATCCGGAAAAGTATCCTGAAGAATTGTGGGGGGTGGAAGATCCCCGCATCGTTTTTTTGGAAGAGAAGCAGCAGTATGCCATCACCTACGTGGCCTATTCCCGTGGCGGGCCGATGGTTTCATTGGCGACGACGGGCGATTTTAGACATTTCGAGCGATATGGCGCCATCATGCCCCCGCACAACAAAGACGCGTCCCTGTTTCCCCGTAGATTTGACGGCAAATGGGCTCTCATTCATCGGCCTAAACCAGGGGGAGCGCATCTCCGTGCCCATATATGGATTTCCTACTCCCCTGACCTGGTGCATTGGGGTGGGCATCGCATTCTTTTGGAAGCTCGGTTAGGCGGCTGGTGGGATGTTGACAAGATCGGGTTGGGGCCGCAGCCCATCGAAACGGACGAGGGTTGGCTCATCATCTATCATGGCGTGCGAGTAACCGCCTCCGGCGCCATCTATCGTCTGGGCTTAGCCTTGTTGGATTTGGAGAATCCAGCCAAAATAATCCGTCGCAGCAAGCATTGGTTCCTCGGTCCGGCTGAACCGTACGAACGCATTGGCGACGTGCAAAACGTGACTTTCCCGTGCGGTGCCGTGACCAATGACGCCACGGGTGAACTGCATCTGTACTACGGGGCTGCCGATACGTGTATCGCCCTGGCCTCGGCCAAAATCAGTGATTTGCTGGATTTTCTCAAGCAGGATAGCTATGAATAGGGTCGTCCTTTTTTTGCTGATCCAACTCACACTGACGTGGCCGACCTTTGCACAAGGGGGATTCATCAATTTCGCCCATCTCGACCATTTGACAGAGACCATTGCATTTGACGGTGATTCCATGGCAATCGTTCACATCTTTTCCAAATTTCCGGATTACGGATGGGTAAACGACGAGGATGAAGGGATGGCCGCGGTAGATGATGCGGCCCGGGCCACGGTGGCGTACCTGATGCACTATCAACAGTTCAAGGACTTTCACAGCCTGAACACGGCCAAACTGCTGTTGAAATTTCTGTTCCACATGCAGGCGGCCGATGGCGGGTTTTACAATTTTATCTGGCCTGATTTTTCCATCAATTTTACTGGAAATACCAGCAACAACAACAGTTTCAATTTCTGGGCCAGCCGGGCCTTGTGGGCCATGGGACTTGGTTACAACGTTTTTGTTGAGGAGAACATTGAATCGGAATTGCGTACAGAACTTGAAACCCGCATCAATCAGGCTATCAACAAAGCCAGCTCCATTGCCTGGAATGCCAATCATTTCCAAACTAAATACGGTTTCCAGGTGCCAGCTTCTTCCTGGCTGTTAAATAACGGTGCCGACCAGTCCTCTGAGGCGGCATTAGGACTGGCGTATTATTACGAAGTGACGCAAAGCAATGCGGCCAGCGACCTCCTAACCAGACTCTGTGATGGGCTGGTGGCTTTTCAATTGGGAGACGCACTGGAATTTCCATTCTCAGCTCACTTGCCCTATGTCCCTGACATATTTCTGTGGCACGGTTGGGGCAGCCGCCAAACGCAAGCCCTGGCCCTCGCCGGTCGCATAATGCATCGCGACGAGTGGATTGAATCAGCCCAAAACGAAGCCGATAATTTCTATCTGCAAATATTAACCTCCCAACAACTTCATGAATTGCGGCCTGGACCTGTTTTTTTCCCGCAAATCAACTATGATGTGAGTCCCATGGTAGGTGGACTCATCGAGCTCTTTCGCGCCACAAGCGATGCGAAATATGCACAATATGCCGGTTTAATCGGAACCTGGTGGTTGGGCAATAATGCCCAATCATTTGCCATGTACGATTCCACCACCGGACGGTGTTTCGATGGTCTGGAGGTCAGTGGTATCAATCTCGACAGCGGGGCCGAATCCGTAGCCGAGGGCCTCATGAGCTTACAGGCTCTATATTACACCCCTGAAGCACGCTCATTTTTGCATGATACTGTCGTCACGGATAATCGCTATATCCTGCTCGAAGGAGAACATTTCTCTGAAATCCTTTCCGGTTCGCCAGAAATCATATTCAGGCAATCACTTGGCGACGCACAATTTAGCAATAACAGGTATTTGAAGCTGGTAGCCGGCGATGGCGTCGCCTATAGCTTTACGCTTGAGAATCCCTTTCCCGACGTAAAGGACTATGTGCTTTACCTGCAATTTATCCAGGAAACCGGCGTTGCCGATGAAATCGCTCTGGACATCTCCTTAGACCGTGGCCCTGCCGTCAGGCTCTTGCAGGGCGGCTCATCCAGCCGATTTTTGTGGGTCCGCCACCTGTCAAATTCAATGCTTATGCAGCCTGGCGCTCATACCCTGGAAGTTAAATTCTCAGGCAGCAATGCCGCAACAAGCGCCAACCTGGATTACCTAATTTTGCAACCTTCAACACAGCGAAAAATCTTCGTGAATCCAGCAGGCGACACCGTGTCGGTCGAAAGACATATCCCTGTGGTGGTCAGCGTGGATGAGCCTGAAAACGCTCCCATCCCTGAAACCACCATCTTAAGGCAAAATTATCCCAATCCATTCAACCCCCAAACGACGATTCCATTTGCATTAGAAAAAAGCTCCTTCGTGACTTTAAAAGTCTATAACCTGAAGGGCCAGGAAGTAACCGTTTTGCTCCAGGAGTATTTACCCACTGGGGACCATCATGTGGTTTGGGACGCCCATGGACTACCCAGCGGGGTCTATTTTTGTTCATTGCAAACGAGGTCACATAATATTAAACGAAAAATGATTTTACTGAGATAATGACTTGCTTGACTGTCTCGGGGCAGATCATTAAGGAGAAGATTCGGTGCCATCGCTCGAAGACAATTACCTCTGCGCTTCAATAAATATCAATTCAAAGTGAACTAATGGGTGCAACGGGTCGTTTCAATTTAGTTATTCATCTGAATCTTAGCGCGGCAAGCCGCAAATTTAGCCGCGGATTGACCCAGCGCGGCCTTTGGCCGCAACCAACTAATTGATTAAGCCACGGATTTACACTGATTGACACGGATAAAATGAGTTTTGAATTCGAAGTATTGTTGGCTCATTCATTACGATGCCATTAACAAAATCCGTGTTTCATCAGTGCGCATCCGTGGCTAAGATATGCTTAATGGTTTTACCAGACAGATCAGTCATAGAGTTTAAAGAAACTTTGCCAAAAAAACACAGTGTTGTCAGCTTGTAGTACTGATGAAATTCCATAATCAAAAGAGGAAGAACGGAATTCGAAAATCGCCAATCAGGCCAGTGGCGGCTTTGCCGCACTGGGCATTGTGCACTAACTTATGAACTCAAAAGACATAAGAAAAATAGCTTTCATTGGGGATTATTTGCCGCGGCAGTGTGGGATTGCCACCTTTACCTATGACCTTCGCAATGCCGTGGTCACGTTGCAGCCACAAAGTGAATGTATCGTCGTGGCGGTCAACGATCGCCAGGAAGGGTATGACTATCCCGAAGAGGTGCAGTTCGTGATTGCAGAGCAGGACATTAAAGCTTACGAACGGGCAGCCGATTTTTTGAATTTCAACAACACCGATGTGGTCTCGTTGCAGCATGAATTCGGCATTTTTGGTGGATCCGCTGGCAGCCACATACTCGTCTTACTGCGCAATTTACGCATTCCAGTGGTAACCACCCTACACACGATTCTACAAAATCCCAATTCGGCGCAACGACGCGTCATGAAGGAATTGGTTGCTTTATCCGCGAGGCTGGTGGTGATGACCAAACGCGGCAAGTCTTTGCTCAGGGAGGTTTTTCAGGTGCCTGACGGAAAAATTGACTTGGTGCCCCATGGCATCCCTGACACGCCCTTTGTTGATCCTAACTTTTATAAGGATCAGTTCGGTGTTGAGGGTAAATTTGTGATTTTAACCGTTGGCCTGCTTTCGCTTAACAAGGGCACTGAAAATGTATTAAAGGCTCTGCCCAAAGTCATAGCTGAGTTTCCTAACCTGGTTTACATCATCCTGGGGGCGACGCACCCCCATATTGTCCGTGAGCATGGGGAATCTTACCGGTTGAGCCTGCAGCGCCTTGCTCACGATCTGGGCATCAAGAAAAACGTGATCTTTTATAATCGCTTTGTGGGGCAAGAGGAGTTCAAAGCTTTTGTTGGCGCAGCCGACATTTATATGACTCCCTATTTGAACCCCGAACAGATTACCTCGGGCACGTTGTCCTATGCCTTTGGGTGTGGTAAAGCCGTAATCTCCACGCCGTACTGGCACGCTCAGGAGCTGCTGGCCGATAATCGCGGGGTGCTGGTTCCGTTTTCCGATCCCGATGCCATTGCGCAGGAGATTATCGAGCTGTTGCGCGATGAGCCCAGAAGGCATGCCATGCAAAAAAACGCTTACCTGCTGGGTCGACAAATGGTGTGGAGCAACAGTGCACATCTATATCTCAAATCCTTTCAAAAGGCCAGACGCGCCCGCCTGGACAAAGCTTTGCGGCCGTTGGCCATGAAAACCCTGGAGGAGCAGAGCAGCAATCTGCCAGCCATACGTCTGGACCATGTGCTGCGGATGACCGACGCAACTGGTATTCTGCAACACGCACGTTTTTCGGTCCCCCATTATCTCGAAGGCTATTGTACCGATGACAATGCCCGGGCGTTGTTGCTGATGATTATGTTGCAGGAGCTGCAATACGAGGCCAGCGAAACGCAGAAGCTCGCCAGCCGCTATGCAGCATTTATCAATTACGCGTTTGATGCCAGGACGAAGCATTTCCGCAATTTTATGAGTTTTGAGCGGCGTTGGTTGCAGGAGACAGCTTCTGAAGATTGCCAGGGCAGGGCGATCTGGGCGCTGGGCGCCTGTGTGGGTCGCTCAAAACACAAAAGCTTTCAACTCTGGGCGGCACAGTTGTTCGACCAGGCGTTGCCTACTGTTCTGGAACTCACTGCGCCTCGTGCCTGGGCCTATGCCCTGCTGGGAATTCACGAATACTTCCGGCGACTCAGCGGCGACCATTTCGTCAATCAAGTGCGCAGTAGCTTGGCCCAGCGCCTCATTGAGCTCTTCGAGCGAAATGCTTCCGACGACTGGCCCTGGTTTGAGGACATGCTGACTTACAATAATGCTAAGTTACCCCATGCTTTGATTCTGAGTGGACGCTGGATGGAGGACGCCAAAGCATTCGACATCGGATTGCGTTCGCTCAGATGGCTGGTGGAGATCCAGACAGCAGAAGCTGGACACTTCTGGCCCATCGGTTCCGAGGGATACTATCGCCGCCAGGGCGTTCGAGCTAATTTTGACCAGCAGCCCATTGAAGCATACACGACGGTCTCTGCCTGTCTGGAGGCCTTTCAAACCACCAAAGACTCTTATTGGCTTGGTGAGGCTCACAAAGCGTTTGAATGGTTTCTGGGTCGCAATGATTTGGGTTTGGTGCTGTACGATTCCAAAACAGGCGGCTGTTACGACGGTTTGCACATTGACCGCCTCAACCAAAACCAGGGGGCTGAATCCACCCTGGCCTTTCTGCTCGCACTGGCTGAAATGCAATTAGTTGAGAACGCGCTAAGAGCCTTTGAACAACCAGTAGAAGGAGAACCGTTGGCCGAGGAACTGGCCTTTTAAATCTGTGGTGCATTGTAGCTAAGACCCACTACTATGAAAGCGAAAAGAACTGAAATCTTGCTCAAGCCGGACTGCAGACGGGTTTTGTTTCGACCCTTTCAACTCCCCCATGAGGAGCGTTTTTTCAGAATCATAGCCCGCATCATGGCGCTCACCGAAGCCGCGGTCAAAAATGAGCTGAAACAGGTGATGTCGGAATTTAACGATCGGCACCTGAGAATACAGGAGTTTTTTCTCAAACGGTTCGAACAAGTTCGTGGATTTCTCCTTACCGACCAGGAGTTGAGTGAGGAGCGCAAACTGCTGATTGGGGCCTATTTCACGCAAGAATACTCGCTGGAGGCCTCCGCGTTGTTCAATCCTTCCATGGTCTGGCACCCGGTGCAATCGGACTTACCCGAGAATAGTCGGCGTTTCATCATCAGTTTGCGGGCCACCGGCGAAGGCCACATTTCTTCGATCACCTTTCGTTCCGGGGTCATTGACGCCAGCAACAACATCACCCTGGATGAACCCACGCGCTACGTCACTTTACCCGAAGTCCTGCCAAACCCGTCTTATGAAAAGTCGCTGTTTGAGCAAAAGCTCTACGAGTTGGACTTGCACAACGAGTTTACGGCCAATATTTTGGCCGGGTTGGGTGAAGCGTTTACCCTCAAGCAATTGCGGGAGAGCATTGAGTATGCCCTGCATCCCAGTCGCAGCCGGGACAGCGCCAATGAGGCCACGGCCAAGGGCATTCTCTCGCTGGCGCAGTCCAATTACGAAGTCGTGTACGATGCGGAACAACATCTGTCGGAACGCATTATTTTCCCGACCACACCTGCCGAACGGAACGGCATTGAGGATGCCCGATTTGTAGAGTTCTGTGAAGAGGACGGGAGCACGACCTATTATGCCACGTTTACTGCTTTTGACGGCAAAGTCATCTTCCCTCAGTTGCTGGAGACCAGGGATTTTCTTCATTTTAAGATCAGCACGCTCAATGGGCCTGAGGTGAAGAACAAGGGCATGGCACTCTTTCCGCGCAAGATCAACGGGCTTTATGCCATGATTTCGCGCCAGGACAACGAGAACCTCTACATCATGTTTTCGGAGCAACTTCATTTCTGGTATTCCAAACGCATGCTGCTCAAGCCGACTTTTCCGTGGGAATTTGTGCAACTGGGCAACTGTGGTTCGCCCATCGAAACCGAGGCTGGCTGGCTGGTTCTCAGCCATGGTGTGGGACCGGTGCGCAAATATGCCATCGGTGCTTTCCTGCTCGACCTGGACGACCCTACCAAAGTTATTGGGCGTCTGCGAGAACCGCTGTTATATCCCGAGGCAAACGAACGCGAAGGCTACGTTCCCAATGTGGTTTACAGTTGCGGCGGGCTGATTCACGGTGGAGAACTCATCATCCCTTATGCCATGTCGGATCGCATCAGCAGCTTTGCCATGGTCAGTCTCGATGACTTGCTCGACGAACTAACTTCTCAACAGCATCGATGAAACAGCGATTGAATTTGAACGGAGTTTGGCAGTTAACGGTCGACTGGCGAGGGCCCAATCTTTCGCTTTTGCCCAAAGCACTGTTTGCCCGCGAGGAATGGTTGGAGGCCACCGTGCCTGGCACCGTTCATACGGACCTGCTTGCCAACAGCAAGCTTGAAGATCCGTTTTACGCCGACAACGAATGCAAAGCGCAATGGGTCGCCGAAGTAGGGTGGGTTTACCGCAGGGAGTTTCAGGTTCCGGAGACTTTTGTGGCATCGCCAGCCGTCGATTTGGTCGCGCAGGGGTTGGACACTTTCGCTACCGTTTTTTTGAATGGCACCAAAGTCGCTGAAACGGACAACATGTTCATTGCCCATCGCTTCAACATTAAAGAGCACCTCGCTGCGGGCAAGAACGATATCGAAATCCACTTTGCTTCGCCCCTGGCGCGGACCAGGGAATTGGAACAGAAGCATGGGCAGCTCCTGGTTGCCCATGAGCGCAGCCGGGTGTACGCCCGCAAGGCGCAGTATGCCTTTGGTTGGGATTGGGGCCCCAGGTTGGCAACATCCGGCATCTGGCGGCCGATTTATTTAGAAGCCTACCAGGGCACACGCATAAGCAGCGTTTTTGTGGATTCCCAGCTAACCACAGCACTCGACCGCGCCACAGTGCGGGTGCGCGCAGAGCTTGAAAAGCGCACGGAGGCTACCCTCGACGCCACCCTTACCCTCGCAGATCAGACGCAAACGGTTTCCAATGCAGAACACTCCTTTGAGACAACCTTTGAAATCGATCAGCCCAGGTTGTGGTGGCCGTCCGGTTGGGGAAGCGCTCACCTTTACGAACTGCGCATTGAGCTCTCTCAGCAGGATCGGCAGGTCGATTCTGCCGTGCTCAAGGTTGGAATGCGCAAAGTTGAACTGTGTCAGGAAGAGGACAGCTCTGGCAAATCCTTCACCTTCAAAATTAACAATCAGCCTTTGTTTTGCAAAGGCGCCAATTGGATTCCCGCCGACAGTTTCCTTCCGCGCCTGACTCCCGAAACGTATCGTCAGCTCCTGGAACAGGCCAAAGCCGCCAACATGAACATGGTGCGCGTGTGGGGCGGCGGCATCTATGAACAGGAGATCTTTTATGAGCTTTGCGATGAGCTAGGCCTCCTGGTGTGGCAGGATTTTATGTTTGCCTGTGCCGCGTATCCCCAGTTTAGAGCCTTTCAGGACAATGTAACCAGAGAGGTTACGGAGGCCGTAAAACGTTTGCGCAATCACCCGTGCCTGGTTCTGTGGTGTGGCAACAACGAAAACGAAATCAACTGGAGGAGCCAGACGCAGGAACCGTTAGAAAAGATGCCCGGCTATGCTTTGTTTCATCACCAGATTCCGGAGATTTGTCGCAAGCTCGATCCCGATCGCCCTTATTGGCCCAGCACGCCTTTCGGAGGTGAAGACCCCAATGGGGCGGAAGAAGGCACGCGGCACCAGTGGAACATCTGGAGTGGTTGGCAGGATTTCACATCGGTTTCTGAAGACCGGAGCCGCTTCGTTACCGAGTTCGGATTTCAAGGTCCGGCAAATCTCTCCACACTGGAGAAAGCGTTGCCGCCCGAAGATCGCTGGCCACAAAGTGAGATGCTGGAGTTTCACAACAAGCAGGTTGAAGGACCCGAGCGTCTGAATCGATTTCTTTCTGGCCATGTGAAACTGCCGGGCACCTTGCCAGATTTCGTCTACAAAGGCCAGGTGGTCCAGGCCGAGGCGTTGAAGCACTGCATTGAGCACTGGCGCATGCAGAAGTTTCACACTTCCGGGTCGCTGATCTGGCAACTCAACGACTGCTGGCCGGTCATAAGCTGGTCGTTGATCGACAGCGAGCTGCAACCTAAAGCGGCCTATTATTACGTTAGAAGAGCCTTCGCACCCTTGCTGGTTTCATTTCTCGCGACAAAGGAAAGCATCGAGGTGTGGGCCGTCCACGACACCCTGAAAAACCTGACGGCGGAGCTCCGAGTCTTGGGTCTAACTTTCCAGGGCGAGAGATTTTTCCAACAAGAATTGCCCGTTGCACTGGAAGCCAATACCGCAACAAGGTTGTTTTCTCTTGAGCGCCGGCAGTTGTTCGCGGTTGACTGGTCTGCGGCTTATTTGAAAGCGGAACTTTTTTTGCAAGGACGATTGCTCGCTGAGAACCGCCATTTTCTTAAACGCTTCAAACATCTCAAGCTGGCCCGGCCACAGATTCAAAAGTCACTCACCAGACTCAACGATGATGAATTCTTGCTCACTTTGGCAACCCCCGTTTTTGCCAAATGCGTGGCCATCGTCTCCGACGTCATTGCGGCGGTTGAGGACAATTGTTTTGATTTGGATGCCAACATCAAAAGAGAGACCCGGATACGTTTGAGCACGCCCGGGTCCTTGTCTCCTGAAGCGCTGGCGTTATACTCGTTGGTTTGATTCTAACCAGAATAATTCCTATAAACCAGTTCAAGAGCTACAAACAAATTCAAGCCACAGAGTCTCCGAGGACACTGCTAAGGTTTGAGCCCCGGTTTCACACGGTGCAGCAGACCCGCAACCCAATTCGGTGGGTTTCGGTAACTTCGGCAGTTCGGTGGTATTAAGTTTTTAGACCACCGAAAGTCACCGAGTAAATTCTGTGTCCTTTGTAGCTCTCATGCCCAAACTCCTGTTTGGGCACGCACTTGCTGGAGAAGCGCTGCTTCGCGGAGTCCGAGCTGCCTATCGAAGCAGAGCTTCTCTACCAATTGCGTTCCAAAATAAAATTTTGGAACGAAGGGGGGTGCGTTTATGGCCCTGAAAACCTCTTGAGTTGACGCCTATGCGCGAAAGCGGGAATCTATAACCTATTGTTTTTCTGGATTCCTACTGATGCGCAGGAATGACAAACCTGTTCCTGACGGGTTCAGGAATCAGAGGCTCTTCTTCGACTACTTAGACCGCGGCGCTGTGTCAATCCGTGGCTATGATTTGCGGCTTGCTAGCTCAAGTTTCCAGCAAAAACTTAAGAAAATCACAAAAAATACTTGACAATATGGAAATTTTTCCATATTATATTTCCATTCGTGGAAGCACTTCCATGTTTTTCAATGCTCATCAATCCTTCATCACAAGATATTCCTAATGCGTGTGACGATTTACGATGTAGCCAAAAAAGCCGGAGTCGGCATCGGAACGGTTTCTCGTGTTATTAACCACAGTCCGCAAATAACCGAAGAGACCAAGAAGAAAGTTCTGAAAGCGATCAAGGAGCTACATTATCAGCCGCACAGCGTCGCACAGAGTTTAGCCCGCAAGCGCACCAATACCATCGGTTGCATTATCCCATTTTTTACTGGCTACTTCTTTGTCGAATTGCTGCGTGGAATCCAGCGCAAGATTACTGAATACAACTACGATCTCATATTGTACAGCGTTGACCGCACCCACAAGAAGGAAACCTTTCTGAGTCGTGTATTGAAGGAAAGAAGGGTGGATGGCGTTTTGTTGGTTTCCGTAGAAATCACTAATGCTTTTGCCGGGAAGTTTAGTAAGAGCCAATTTCCGATCGTGCTGGTTGACAGCTACCACTCGGATTTGGATTCTATTACTGTGGACAATATCGAAGGGGCCTACGTGGCGACCAAACATCTCATCGATTTAGGCTTCCAAAGGGTCGCGATGATCGATGGCCAGTTGAAGAGCTTTCCAGCCAAACTGCGACTCAGAGGGTACAAGAAGGCGCTTAAAGAACACAATTTCCCTTTTCGCGACGAATACTTCGTTGCTTGTGATTTTGTTGACGAAGCGGATGGCTTCAACAAGGAAGCCGGCTACGCAGCCATGAAGCAACTATTGGATCTCAAAGGGGGAACCCCGGAGGCGGTCTTTGTCTCCAGCGATATTCAGGCCATCGGGGCCATCCATGCGATCAAAGAAAGAGGGTGGAAGGTGCCCGACGACATTGCCGTGGTGGGCTTCGACGATATCGAATTGGCCAGGTACGTGGGGTTAACCACCATGCAACAGCCAATCATGGAGATGGGGGAACTGGCCGTGGATCGCCTGATCTCGAGAATTGCGGGCGATGCGGTCAGTGATTTTAAGCGATGTTTTCACACTAAACTGGTCTTAAGGGAAAGCAGCGGCTGCGCTGCTCACTCGGCGTGCTGAGTTTCCACGAGGCCGTGCCTTCGGCGTATGTGCTATGTCTCTGCTGCCTGGGGCTGGTGGCATGCCAAAACCACAAGCAGCCCGTTTACAGCAACGTTCGGGTGCCACAATGGTCAAAAAAAGTTGTCTGGTATCAGATATTTGTGGAGCGATTCTACAACGGCGATGCTTCCAACGATCCGCAACTCAACGATTTAAAGGGTTCCTGGCCACATGATGTTCGACGGCCCTTCAAGATTTCAAGCTGGACCGGGGATTGGTACGCTCTGCAACCCTGGGAAGACCCATCAAAAGACTTCTACTATCATGTTCAACGACGTAGATATGGAGGAGATTTGCAAGGGGTTCTTGACAAATTGGACTACCTGCAAGCGTTGGGGATTAACGCCATCTATTTTAATCCCCTTTTTGAATCGCCTTCGTTGCATAAATATGACGGCGCTACTTACCATCATATCGACGACAATTTTGGCCCCGATCCCGCAAGAGATCGCAAGCTCATTGGAACCGAAGTCCCCAACGATCCCCACACCTGGGTTTGGACTACGGCGGACTCTTTGTTTTTGGTGCTGGTCAAAGACTGCCATAATCGCCACATCAAAGTTATCCTCGACGGTGTTTTTAATCATGTGGGACTGAATTTTTGGGCTTTTCAAGATGTGCTCAAACGCCAAAAAAAGTCGAAGTTTGCAAATTGGTTTACCATTAAGCAATGGGACGATCCCAGAACGGTTGAGAATGAATTCGACTATGAAGGATGGGCGGGTGTGAAAGAGCTACCGGAGATTCGTGAAGATCAGGAGGGCCCGGTGCCGGAAGCACGCGAATACATCTTCAGTGCGGTCAAGCGGTGGATGGACCCCGATGGCGATGGGGACCCTTCGGACGGCATCGATGGTTGGCGCCTGGACGTTGCGGAGAAGGTTGGCAAACCTTTTTGGCGCAAATTCAGAAAGCTGGTCAAGAGTCTCAACCCTGAGGCTTATCTGGTCGGTGAGGTTTGGTGGCAGGATTGGCCCCGGAACAAGATGTTTGACGCCAGTCCCTGGCTGCAAGGCGACCTGTTTGATGCGGTGATGAATTATCGCTGGGCCAAAGAAGTGGTGCACTTTTTTGTCGATCACAACAACAAAATCACCGTCACAGAATTCGATACAAGGTTAAGGAAGTTGCGCGAGAATTATCCCGCGGAGGTCAATTATTGTTTGATGAATCTGTTGGACAGTCACGACACCGACCGCATTGCCTCGCAAATTGTCAATCCTGACGGCGACTACGACCACGCCGACACTCCCCGCGACGATCCAGAATACAAGATTCGCAAGCCCAACCGCGCCGAGGTGCAGATTCAAAAGCTCGTGGCGTTGTTCCAAATGACCTATCTGGGCGCCCCGATGATTTATTATGGTGACGAGGCCGGGATGTGGGGTGCGGATGATCCTGATTGCCGCAAGCCCATGCTGTGGCCAGAATTTAGCTACGCGGTTGAAAGCTCACATCCCTTTGGCAAGCCACGGCCAGCCGACGCCAATGAATTCAATCATGATTTGTTTGAACACTACCAAAAACTGATCGCCATCCGCCAAGAACATGCGGCTCTGCAACTCGGAGAGATTGCCACCGTGGTGACCGACGACGCGAAGGACGTTTACGTTTTCAAACGATTTACTGAATCCGAAACGGTGATCGTTGCGCTGAACAATTCGAATCGAAGCCAATCTGTTCTCATTCCCACGCAGCCAATCGGCGGCAGGGCAGGCTGGAGGGACCTGCTCACGGGCAAGCCATTCAAAGCGAAAGACGGAGCTTTGACAGTCACAATGGGGCAAAAAAGCGGCTACATTTTGGCCCAAAATCCGAAACCTGGAGACAAGGCGGCTCAATGAAGCGTCTGATTGCTAAAAAAATCTGGCTGCTCATGGTTGCCGCGTCCGTTGCCGGCGGACTGCTGCAAATGTCATGCGGCACCGGCAACCTGGAAACCGACAAGGAAACGCTGGCCGTAATCGGGGAGCGGGTCATCGACAAAGCGGACTTCATGAAACGCTACGAGTATTTTCGCACGAAAACCGGCCAGGGCGTGCACGATAATCTCGAGACACGTCGGCAGGTGCTGAACAATTATGTCGATGAAGAAATTCTCATCGCGGAAGCCGAACGACGGGGTTTTGCCCAGGATGAACAGGGCTTATTTGAAAGAGAGCGCGTGGAGATGCAGGAGCTGCTCAATGCTTATTACCAGGAGAAGATTGCAAGCAGAGTCACGGTTAGCGACGCTGAGCTGAAACGACTTTATGTGCGTTTGAATACGCGCGTAAAAGCCCGCCATCTTTATGCGCCAACCAAACACCAGGCAGATTCGTTATATGCTTTACTGCAAAATGGCTCCAATTTCGGAGAGCTGGCCAGCCTGGTCTTTAAAGATCCCAGGCTTCGTGACTCCGGTGGCTTGTTGGGCTACTTCACGGTCGATGAAATGGAGCCTGCCTTTGAAGAAGCCGCTTACAGTCTACGAATCGGCGAGATTTCAAAACCGGTGCGCACTTCCGACGGCTACAGCATCATCCGGGTAGAGGACCGTGTCACCAAACCGCTGCTAACCGAATCTGAATATGCCAGGCACAAAAACAAGTTGGCTGCATATTGGAAGCACAGAAAAATCAGGCAGGCAACTGCGGCTCACGTGGATTCGCTGAGAAAAACCCTGAATATCGTGTTCAACCAGGAGGTGGTCAGGAAATTGTACGCCGAGTTCAAGAAGACCCAAGACAAAGCTCGGTTCCTGGAAAAGGGGTTTTCAGACTTGCACAGCCATGAGTTGCTGCGTTCGCGCTTCGGCGCGTGGACGGTTGCAACCTTCCAGCAAAAGGCCCGCTTTACTTCGACCACGGAACACCGTTGGATTCACAATCAACAGCAGTTTGAAGATTTCATTGCGGGATTGGTCATTCGGGAGTACCTGCTGCAGCGGGCCAGAGAAGCCCGGTTGCACGAGCGGCCCGAGTATTTGCAAAAAGTAAAAGCGGACCTGGATGGCTTCCTGCTCGAACGCATGGAAGAGACCCTCAAGGGTGAAATGGTCATCCCGGAAGATTCCCTGCGCAGCTATTATAACGAAGATCCCAAACGCTTTGCTACACCGCCGGAAATCAATCTACGAGAGATCGTCCTTGACGATGAAACCAAAGCAACGTTGGTGGCCGACAAACTCGAGCACGGGGAATCCTTTGCAGAATTAGCCAAAAAATATTCGGTACGAAAGTGGAGCGCAGAAAAAGGCGGAGAATTAGGCTTTCTCACCCCCCAGTACCTGGGACGGTGGGCGCAGACGGCCTTCCTTCTGAAGGTTGGCGAAAGAGCCGGGCCGCTAAAAATGGATTCCATGATCGTCTTCTTGCAATGTATTGCCAAAAGGAGCGCGAAGATTCGAAGTTTTGACACGGTGCGCGATGAGGTGGAAAGAACCGTTCGCTATCTCGCCTGGGCAGATTATCGCCGATCGAAAATCAAAGAGATTCGCCAGTCCATGGAGTTGGTGAAGGTCTTCCCGCAACGCTTAAAGGAGATTAAGTTGAAATAATGTCAACGGAGTTAAGATGTTATCTGTCAAGTATGCTTTAGTGGTCATGATGGTGCTTTGTGCGACCGGGGTCGGGTTTGCACAGAAATTTGGCAAGATCGTGGGCACAATCGTCGATGGACAAACCGGAGAGCCGCTGCCAGGGGCCAATGTTTTAATCGTCGGTACGAATATGGGGGCTGCTACCGATCTCGAAGGTCACTATGTGATTTTGCGCGTGCCACCAGGCACTTATGATTTGCGTTCACAATTCATTGGCTACGCCGCCGTGGTTACCCAAAACGTTCAAGTGTTGACCGATTTGACCACGACCATCGATTTTAAGATGACACAGGAGGCCTTGCAAGTTGGCGGCCAAGTGGTGGTCGTGGCGGAAAGGCCGATCATCAGGAAGGACCTGACCTCTTCGGAGGCTCGCGTGCAGGCAGAGGAAATCGGCCGGTTGCCGGTGCAGGACCTGGGGGATGTGCTGGATCTCCAGGCAGGGATCAGTCGGGATGCCGGCGGTGGACTCCATATTCGTGGGGGACGCTCCACGGAGATAGCCTACATGGTTAACGGCATTCGCATCACCGATGATTTCACCCGTACGCAGGCGTTTCAGGTAGAGAATGAATCCATTCAGGAGTTGCAGGTCATCAGCGGCACGTTTAACGCTGAGTACGGGGAAGCCCTGAGCGGCATCATAAACATCGTCACTAAGACCGGCGGCAATGAATTTCATGGACATTTCGAGGGCTGGACCGGGGACTACGCCAGCAACCATGACGACCTATTCTTCAACATCGATAATCTTAACGCAAGCGATCTTTATAATTTTCAAGGGTCTCTGAGCGGGCCCATCATCAAAGACAAGGTAACCTTTTTTGCAACCGGCAGAAGATGGGTCAATGATGGCTGGCTGCTCGGGGCCAACGCCTTCAGTCCCCAGGGACGACTTCAGGTGATCAACGGCGACACGGTCAAGGTTCGGGGAGACAGCAGCGCAGTTTCCATGAATTTTAGGAAACGTTGGAGTGGGCAGGCAAGTTTGGAATGGCGTATTGCTGCCCCGCTCAAACTCAAGATCGACGCTCTCGGCAGCAAGGAAGATCGGGGAAATTACAATCACGCGTTCAAACTCAATCCCCGCGGGGCTCGTGGCGATGAAGACGACGGTTTCACCATCATGGCCAATCTGACCCATGCATTGAGCAGCAACACCTTTTATGAGCTCACCTCTTCCTACAAGAGGAATGATCTCACTTCGGTTCTTTTTGACGATCCCTTTGATCCGCGCTATGTACACCCGGACTCTTTGAACACCGGGGCCAATCAATTCATCCGCGCCGGAACGGATTTGGCGCGCTTCAACCGGCACACCAAGACCCTGATTGAAAAATTCGATGTGACCAGTCAAGTCACCAAGCGACATCAAGTGAAGACCGGCGTCGAGCTTAAATTTGACGAAGTGTTCGTAGACGAATTTACGCTGGTGCCTGCGGAAGACGAAACCGGTCAGCAAATTCAACCTTTTAAGCCAGAGATTCGTCCCGTCACCGAGCCAACCCATGACCGCATTAAACGCAAACCTTTTACCTTTGCGGCCTACATTCAAGACAAGATCGAATACGAAAGCCTGATCATCAATGTTGGATTTCGTTTCGATTTGTTCAATCCCAAAGGGAAAGTGCCAGTGGACTTGACCGATCCCAACATATTCAACCCCTTCAAGCTAAAGAATATATTTAAGGATACGAACGGAGATGGCGTCATTGGGCTGGACGAACAAACAGATGACAATCGACTATCTTTGCAAGAGAGGCAAGCGTTCTGGTACCGCAACGCCAGTCTGAAGACCCAGCTCAGTCCAAGGTTAGGCATCGCCTATCCCATTACCGACCGAGGCGTGATTCATTTCTCCTTCGGCATCTTCCGGCAAACGCCGGATTTTGAGCAGCTCTATCGCAGAGACGAGCTGAAGGTAACCTCCGCGGCGGGTACCCAGGGCCCGTTCGGCAATCCGGATTTAAAGCCGCAAAGGACCACCATGTATGAGTTGGGCCTGCAACAACAGCTAACCAGCAATATCGGTGCTGATATCACGATTTACTATCGAGACATTCGCGATTTGATCACCACCACCGAGGCGCCAATTGATGCTGCTCTTGCCGGCGTCGCCTACACTCGCAAGACCAATCGGGACTTTGGCAATGTGGTAGGCACCACCTTGTCGCTAAGCCGGCGGTTTGCCAATCATTTTTCATTTAGCCTGGACTACACCTTCCAGGTCGCCGAGGGCACCAATTCAACGCCTGAGGAAGAGTTTTTTGCCTTGCAGGGCGGCGCTGAGCCTACGAAGCAACTGACGCCCTTAGCCTGGGACCAGACGCATGCGGTGAACGCCAGCTTGTTTGTGGGCGCCCGGGATTGGGGCATTAGTTTGATCGAGCGTTTTAACTCCGGCCAGCCTTACACGCCTCAAATCGTCACCATCGGGCGCACAGGCCGCAACATTATCGGCGGCCTGGAAAAGAACAGCCGCAGGAAACCATCGATTTTTACGGTGGATTTGACAGCGTTCAAACAATACAATTTCGGTCCCTACAAAATCAGATTTTTTGCAAAAGCCTTCAATTTGTTTGACGCCAAAAATCCCGTGACTGTTTTTGGCGATACTGGAGAAGCAGACTTTACCTTTAACCAGTTGCAGTCAACTTCTGCGGATCCTACCTGGTTTGTGAGACCGGACTTTTACTCGGAGCCGCGTCGCATTCAGGTTGGCGCGAACGTTGGTTTTTGACGAGCACAGGGCTTTAGTTTAAACAATCGGGAAAAAATATGACCAGAATACAGATGAATGTTAAGGGCTTAATCGTCATGGCCATACGATACGCGATGATTATTACCGGTCTGTTGGTTGCGTTGAGTATTGAAGACGGTTTTGCCCAGATTCTGCAACACATTCCTTCTGACAATCGAGGCGACCCTAATTTCAGGCGCAAAACCAACATCGATGGCAACAACGTCCGCGCAACCGTTTTCAATTTTGGCTTTAGCGGGCGAACCGCAGTCAGGCCGGATGAGATTCCTTACGAATGGCCCAAGAATACCGATCGGATTTATGTGGCGTTGGTGGCAATCTGGAAAGCTGGCGAAGTGCTCGATGAAGACGGCAATGTAATACAGGTGGTCGATTTTCCAACGTTTCGGCAAAGCCCTTCGGGAACTTCCTGGAACTTAGAGCCGGTACCGGGATTCTTGAATCCTGATGCCAACTCCATCGCACGCAGCGATCGGCCTGAAACCTGGCCCTCTGCCGCCCAGGGCGGGTGGCGCGACAAGCGCGACGACCCTATTGATCCCGGCTGGATCGGTTCGTGGAATGGTTTTTTTGGCAAGAACGTATTTAACGCCGATCAGGAAATGTTCTACCGCACTTCCGACGATTTGTACACCCGTTTTAACTACATTCCTGATGAAACCGATCCCACGCGCGGAGGGCTTGGACTCCTGATGGATGTGAGGGCCCTGGCCTGGTCTCAGGTCCTGATCAGCGATGTGGTCTTTTTTATTCATGACATTCTAAATGACGGAACCAAGCGAATTTCCAAGGCTTCCTTTTTAATCTGGCTGGCCGACATCGTGGGCAACGACTCTCAGGACGATGAGCCGTTTGTCGATTTGCAGTCCAGCATTGTCTTTCTCACCGATGCTGACCGCGTGGGCGATGAGGCCTTCGGCACGGATCCGGTGGGATTGGCCTCGATAAAGTTCCTGGAGACCCCGGGCAACCAGGTCGATGGCATCGATAACGACGGCGATGCCGATTTCTTTCCCGACCTGCTGGCCCGTATCGATGGCGATCCTGCGGTGAGGGTTCCGATTTTTACTGCCGCCGATTTTGAACCGCGCACCCTCATGCCCGGCGACAAGATCGTTCTGATTGATTCGTTGACTTTTGAGCGCATCGTCACCCAATACCCTCAAGGCGGCGGCACGGTGAAGACGTTGGGCCGAACCATTGAACTGCCTCCGGGCGGAATCACGGTTGAAGAGGATACCGTGGCCAACCTATTGGATGAAGACCTGGACGGCCTCATCGACGAACGGTTAACTCTGCATTTGGAGCGCTTTGACGAGGTCACAGGCACGGTGCGAGCCGTCAGATTCATCAACTACCTTTCTTATGACGTCGGGGATACCCTGAAGCGCGGCTTTATAGTGCCGGGGGTGGCCACGCCCCAATCCTTTGCAACAGTCGCCCCCATGATCGACGAGTCCCGCGATGATGGCTTTGACAATGACAACGATTGGAATGTTTTGCAGGACGACGTGGGCCTGGATGGGGTGGAAAGGAACGGTGACCCGGGAGATGGGGATGGCAAGCCCACCTCGGGTGCCGGAACCGATTTTCCCGGAGAACCCGACATCGACAAAACCGATGTCAGCGAGACCGATCTCATCGGATTGACCTCGGCCATCCAGGATCCGGCCGGCGCGATTAATTTTAGCAGCATCGCCGATGCTACCGTGTGGCGTAAATTCATGACGCCGGGCCGATTCTTCTTGCCCAGGCCGACCGGCGAGTACGATACCTACGTTTCTTCCGGGTATTTCCCTGTCGAGCCCGGCCAACGTCAGCGCATGGCCATTTCGATTGCTATGGCTGGCGGCGGCATTACCAAGGAAGCCGACCTGGAGAGTGCTGAACAGAAACAAAAGCAGGCACGCACCGCTTTCGAGTCCGATTACCAATTTGCGCAAGCCCCCTTGCAGGTGACGGTTAAGGCCGTCCCGGGCGACGGGAAAGTGACCCTCTACTGGGATGACATTGCTGAATCCTCTGAGGATCGCTTCATCAAACGACTGGGAGGTCAATTCCGCGACTTCGAAGGCTATCGCATTTTCCGGGCCACGGACGCCGCCTTTTTGGATGCCAAAGTGGTCACCGATGCCCGGGGCATTCCAACTCTGTTGCGGCCGATCGCTCAATTCGATCTCGTCGATGGCATCCAGGGCTTGCACCCGGTAGACATAAATGGGGTCAAGTTTGATTTGGGACGGGACACAGGCCTGGTCCATTCTTTTATCGACAGCACGGTCACCAATGGACAGCGCTATTTTTATGCGGTCACAGCCTACGATTTTGGTTTTGAGGCCGGCAACATCTCCCCAACGGAAACCCCGATCAATGTGGACGTGGATCCGCAAGGTAATATTGAAACCGGACCCAACGTTGTCGTGGTGCGGCCACGAGCACCTGTGGCCGGCTTCCTTCCGGCTCAAGTGACGGAGTTACAACATGTCTCTGGTAGTTCCACCGGCAAGATCGGGTTTCAGATCGTCGACCCGCGCATCATCAGGGACGGCCATACCTATGAAATCACCTTTCAGGATACGGTGATTCAGGGTAAGATTGTTGACATCCTGACCACCAAGAACTTCTCGGTTTACGACCTTACCGCCAACGAACTGAAATTAGAGAAAAGCACTCTGCTCAACAAGGGCGATGAAGTCCCTCTAATCGACGGTTTTCGGTTGACGTTCGTCAACGAGGAAAAAGTTCAGTTCAACGAGATAAGATCGGGCTGGAACAACAGGGACGTGTTTTCGTTTCAATTCAGCCCCGTGCAATTTCTTACCATCCAGGGCGAGCAGCGCCCGAACGATTATCAGGTAGCCATCGGGGATGTGGGCGTGGCGACCTCAAAAGACACTTCCATACTTTTTCTGCCTTTGCCGGCCAAAGAAGTTAATTTTCAGGTTTTCAACGTCTCCGAAAACAAACCGGTCGAATTTGCCTTTGCTGAGATCGATGGTAACGATGGCCGGTTTTCTATCGACCCAAAGGATGCTAACTTAACCGACACGATCTTCCTCCTGGAAGAAAACGACCAGGGACAACTGGTCTATACCTGGCAGATCACCCTGAATCTCATCCCTAACGACGGCCGGAACCCGGCACCTGGCGACACCATGAATGTTTTCTTGCGCAAACCCTTCCTGTCGCGTGATGTGTTTCGTTTTACCGTCAAGGGGGAGAGTTCGTCGAACGAGCTGGCGAAACAGGAGCTGGACGATATCCGCGTGGTCCCGAATCCTTACGTTGCCGCAGCGCGCTGGGAACCGCGAAATCCATTCTCCAGCGGACGTGGACCGCGGGAGCTGCATTTCATCAATCTGCCAAAGAAATGTACCATTCGCATCTTTAACGTCAACGGTGTTTTGGTTGACACCATTGAGCACGACGATGTTCTTGACAACGGCACGGCCATCTGGGACATGTTGAGCAAGGACAATCTGGAGATTTCTTACGGCATCTATATCTATTTTCTGCAGGCACCGGGGATCGGGCAGAAAAAAGGTACCTTTGCCGTGATTAAATAGTTGGGATTTTACCGGAGCGAAATCTTATGTTTTCATCGAAATATTTCGGAATAAGGGTTGTTGTTCTACTGGTCCTGGGCGGGAGCTTGCTCTTCGACGAGGCGTCGGCCCAGGATGTAAAAAAAGTCGGGACCTCGGCAGCAACCTTCTTGCGAATTCCTGTGGGGGTCCGCGGTACGGCCATGGGCAGCGCTTTTGTTTCTATTGCCGATGACGCCACAGCCATGTTTTGGAATCCCAGTGGCATCGCTCGCATGTCAGACATCACCCTGTTTTTTGACCACGCACCCTGGTTGTCGAGTTTAAACTTCAACTACTTTGGCGCGGTTTTTCCCTTTGGAAGTCAGGGTTCGCTTGGCCTCAATGTGACCTCCCTGTCCACGGACGATATGTTGATTACCACCGTGGACCAACCCCTGGGCACCGGGGAGACCTTCTCTGCCACCAGCGTGGCCGTGGGGGTTGCTTATGCCAGAAACTTGACCGATCGCTTTTCCATTGGCATCAATATCAAATATCTCCATGAATCCATCTTGAACTCCAACGCTTCAGGATTTGCTTTTGACATCGGTACGCTGTACGATACGCCTTTCCCCGGTGTGCGCCTTGGCGTGAGTCTTTCCAACTTTGGCACAAATCTGCGCATCGATGGCGAGGATTTGAACGTGCGCGTCGATATCGCACCAGACCAGCAAGGCAACAATCAAAGCGTGGTTGGCCGCTTGCGAACAGATGACTTCGACGCACCCCTGATGATGCGGGTGGGTATTTCCTGGGATGCGTTTCGTGTTCATGGCAACAGACTCACGCTGGCTGTGGATGGCCTCAATCCGAATGACAATGCCCAGAGCCTTAATTTGGGCGGAGAATATGCCCTGTTCAACGAGACCCTGGTCCTACGCGGCGGCTTCAACGATGTGTTCTTAGATGATCGGGAGAAGGGTTTGACGTTGGGATTGGGGGTTAATTTTACCACCGAGAACGGCATTGGTTTTTCCGGCGGCTACGCCTTTCAGGATTTTGAGCATCTCGATTCCGTAAACCGATTTTCCCTGGAGCTGAGATTCTGACTTTGGAACCGATCCAAATTGACCCAAACCCTGTCAGGGTTCCAAACCCTGACAGAGTTGTGACTCTAAAACCAAAAAGGAGGTGATGTTAGACCTTAGAAAGTTCTAGTAGCGTGATTCCTAATTACTGTTGCAAACCCTGACAGGGTTTCATTGAACGATCACAGCTATAGTTTTGCCGTTCAGAACCCTGTCAGGGTTGATATGTTAATTGAGAATCGCTCGTCTAGTTATTAATTAACGGCATCTATTTACCAAAAATTCGGAGGCGGAGAATGCAAAAGTTCGTATGCTTTTTTGTCATGTTGACCGTGATTCTGCTGGGTAATGTCCTATTCGCCCAGGATCACCTGGTCATAAGTGAGATTGCTGTAACGCCGACACCCGGGGAATTTGTGGAAATCTTCAACCCGACCAGCGACACCGTGGACTTGTCGAACTACTACCTCACCGATGCCACATTTGCGGGCGGAGGCGCCTTTTATTATAAGATCGTGACCGGCAATGGCGGCGGCGGCGACTTCTTCGATTTTAATGCCTGGTTTCCGGATGGGGCTACGATTGCTCCCGGCGAGTTTCAGACGATTGCTATTGCCGGAGATTCCCTGTTTTTTGATGTCTACGGCGTGTTGCCAACTTATGAGCTCTATGAGGATAGCACGGATTTTGCCAACGATGTTCCAGATATGAGAGAGGCAACGCCTGGAAGCATCGCAACGCCGTTCAATTCGAACAGGCCAAGTGGCTTGACCAACAGCGGTGAAGTGGTCATCCTTTATAGCTGGGACGGTGTTAGTGACCTGGTGCAGGACGGCGATTACGTGGTTTGGGGAGATAAGGTCGAGGCCGTCGACAAAACCGGGGTTCGAATTGATTCGGACACCGACGCCGATTCAGATTCCTCGGAATATCTGCCAGACACGGCTATCGGCTCACAAATCGTCGTCGCCAGCAGTGGCCATGCGTTTGGCAACTCCTGGCAGAGAATCGATCCGACCACCGAAGTCGGTGAGACCACCAGTGGAGGCAACGGCATTACCGGGCATGATGAGACCAGCGAAGACTTGGCCTCGGCCTTTACTGAACGGCAGGTATCTCCCGGTGTTGCTCAAATAATCAATGTTACCTTCCAGTTGAACACCTCCACAAATCTGGACACTCTGGGTGAAAATGGTTTCGTGGAGATAAGGGGCGCCCTGAACGGCCAGACCGGTCCGGTATTGCCCGGCGGCAAAACCATCGATTGGAGCGCCGCTTCTGATTTGGAATTGAGTAACACTGGCGGCGACTACTGGGCGGTTACCTTTGCCATGGAACCCGGCGACACCCTCAACTACAAGTTCTGGACCGGATTTGACGCCAGTAATGGTACGATTCCAGACGGCGGCTGGGAAGGCCCCTTTAATCCGTCCAATGGGATTAACACGGACACCAGGACGTTCATCTGTGGCAATTCAGACTCAACATTGCCGTTGCAATTCTACCACCCCAACGTGGGCGGTGCGAAAGTGGATCAATTCTTCCGTCCGTTCGAGTCGAAACCGGACACCCTGGCCATTTATTTTCGGGTTAATCTTGGCGGCATCACCGAGACTGCAAAGTTTGATCCTGCGGTCAATGGCCCTGCTGGCGTGAGGGGAGGTGCTGAAACATCTGGCGGAACCATTGACTGGGGGGAGACGCGCGTTCTTTTGACCCGTGAGGTGGACTCCGTCGATGACGGTTCTTTCTGGTCCGGAGTGGCTTATGTTCCCAAAGATTCCGTACTGGCAGGAAGCACGCAGAAGTACAAATTCTTCATCGAGAATAACGGTGGCATCGATTGGGAAGGAAGCGTAAATCCAGATGATATTGACGGCAACCGAACTTTCGACTACACCGCTAATCTATTGGCAACCATGGACACCACGCTGCACTGGGTCTATTTCAACAATCAGGCGCCTACCGGCACGCAAGTGATCGAAAGCACGGTGACTTTCCGTCTGAACCTGAAGGCGTTAGAGGACATAGGTCTCTTCGACCGCAGTCTCGACGAAGTGGCCGTCATTGGGGCCAAAGGCTGGGATAGGCCAGATGACCTCATCAAGATGAATTTTATTCCAGCCTTACAAGAATGGACGGTTGCGGAGCCTTTCACCGCCAGACCTGGTGACAAGATCTTCTACAAGTACTTCGTGCTCTGGGATTCTTCTCGTGTGGATTCCACCAGCGGCAATTTCATTCCGGCGCTGAGGTCCCTGGATAACGGCTGGGAAGAACCCTCGGTAGAAGGCGGCGGAAACCGCGTTTTGGTGTTTCAAAATGCCCCGCAACAGAACCCGGACGGTGATTTTGGCTTCGACCAGCAGTTCTTTGCCAGCGTGCCGCCTGGAGGGGTCATCAATCACCATGTCACCGTAACCTGGAATATCAACATGACGCCGGCAACTGACGCTGCCACCAATCCAAACCCGCTTTTCAGACCCGGTATTGATTCGGTGTTCGTGCAGTTCGATGGTTCTCTGTTGGCTGTTACTCAGGGCTTTGGCATTGGCGGCACGGACGCCCGCGTGGTCAAGCTGGAGGATCCGGACAACGATGGTATCTACTCCGGATCTTTAGAGTTTATGGCGCCGTTATGGTATCAGGTTGGCTACATCATTGCGTATTCTACCGATAGCGGCTACATCACCAATGGTGGTGGATTTGACAAAGGCCGGCGCTACTACCAGTTCATTCGTCCGGACAAAGTCAATGATGACCTGACAGTGGAATATCCGTCCAGTTTCGATTTTCCGGTTTTGGATTGGATGGAAAAGAATTTGACGGTGGAAGATCCACCCGACCTGACCAAGCCGACCGCCATAGAGACCAATGGTGACGAGATTCCGCAGAGCTTTGCCCTGCTGCAGAATTATCCCAATCCCTTCAACCCTGACACCAGGATCCGTTACCAGGTGGCCCGGACTTCGGCGGTGAAAATTCAGATCTACAACTTGATGGGGCAGTTGGTGAAAACCCTGGTCGATGAGAAACAAAGTGCCGGCAGTTTTGCCGTCGTCTGGCACGGCGATAATGATCAAGGACAGCAGGTTTCTTCCGGTGTGTACTTCCTGAAGATGAAAGCGGGCGACTTCAACGGCGTGCGCAAGATGGCGTTGGTTCGGTAGCAACCACGCGATTTCTGCTGGCAACGTCAACACCTAACGCCTGCTGCTGTTAGGAGTTAGCCTTTGGATGAAAAGGGCATGAGCAGCAAGAAGCTCGTGCCCTTTTCAATGCCAGACTCATTTTAGTCAATAACAAGACTATTGTGAATTTTATCTATCGGCCCAATGAATGTCATTCCTGCATGGTTTAAGCAGGAATCCATTCGAAAATTAGGCACAAGATTCCCGATTAATCCGGCAGTTGCCCATAGGCGTCAACTTAAGCCCCAGACTGTCATTTCGACCCGGCAGCCGCCGGGGAGAAATCTGGTTTGTGCCTAAATCAGACCCCTCGACTACGTCCGGCAACTGCCGGACTCCGCTCGGGGTGACAATAGGTTGGTTAGACGCCGCTTAAGTTGACGCCAAAAGGCATGCGCCGGACGGGAATGACACGATGCAAACCCTGACAGGGTTTCATTGACAATTACAGCTATTTTTTGTTGTTAAAAACCCTGTCAGGGTTGATATGTCGATTTTGTTGAGCGTCATAAACGATCTATTTGCAATTGACTTTTGCTTGTGATGTCACTGACTGCAAAGAAAAAGCGTATTATCCGGGAAAAGTACCGCAAGCTTTCCGTGGACAAACTCGCGCATGAAATTCATGCCCGACCCGAAGAGGTAAAGTCCTACATCGATTCCCTGGGACCGGCACTCGAGCCCGGGCGCCAATGGCTTTTTCGCGCGATTGTGCTTTCGTTGCCCGTATTTTTCTTCGTCTTGCTGGAATTGGGATTGCGTGCTTTCGATTACAGCGGCAATCTTGACCTTTTCATTTCTGCACCGGGTGAGTACGCCAATTATTACATGTGTAATCCTTTCGTTGCCAGGCGTTACTTTTTCATGCAAAGCACCATTCCGGATCCGCCCAATGATTTGTTTCTAAAAGAAAAGCCTGCAAACGGTTACCGCATATTCGTTTTGGGAGGGTCCACCACGGCCGGCTATCCTTATGGCAATAATATCATGTTCTCGCGTATTTTGCAGTACAGGCTGGCGGATGTGTTTCCAGAAAAACAGATCGAGGTCATCAACACCGCTATGACGGCGGTGAATACGTACACGCTGCTCGATTTTGTCGATGAAATTCTGAGACAGCAACCCGATGCCATTTTGATTTATGCCGGACACAACGAATTTTACGGAGCGCTGGGCGCGGCCTCGCACGAGTCTCTGGGCAAGTTTCGTGCGTTTGTGAAACTGTACTTGAAACTGCAACGGTTCAAAACGTTTCTGTTGATCCGCAACGCCATCGGCAAGCTTAGAAACTGGATCGATCGACTTTTTTACAGCGGCACGCTTGACAAGCCATCCTCGACTCTGATGGAACGCATGGTCGGCGAGCAAACGATCCCGCTGGGAAGCCCTCTGTACGAATTGGGCAAGCGGCAGTACGAGAAGAATCTCCGCGACATACTGAACAAGGCCAGGGAAGCGCGTGTGAAGGTCCTGGTAGCCGAGCTGGTGAGCAATATTCACGACGTCAAGCCGTTTATTTCGGTGCAGACCGATTCCTTGCCCACGGCGGAGTCTGCGTATCTCCAGGCCAAAATGCTGGAAAAAGAGGGGCACTATCTCGCAGCAAAAGAGGCTTATTACCGCGCCAAAGATTTGGACGCCCTGCGTTTCCGGGCCACCGAAGAGTTCAACCAGGTGATGCATCGCGTGGCCCAGGACTACCGCGTACCTGTGGTGCCGGTAAGAAAGTACTTTGAAGCGGCTTCCCCTCATGGTTTTATTGGCAACAATTTGATGCTGGAACATCTACACCCGAATGTGGACGGTTATTTTCTGTTGGCCAATGCTTTTTTCGATGCCATGCGGCAGCATGGATTCATCGCCTCGGTCTGGGACTCCACCCGCATCAGGCCTGCCAGCTATTACCGCCAAGACTGGGGTTTCACCAGTCTCGATGAGGCCTACGCTGATTTGCGCATCCGTATTCTAAAAGGGAACTGGCCTTTCAAGCCGAAGTCTGTGCCCAATCGTGCCCTGATCGATTACCATCCCAGTACCAAGGCTGAATCTTTGGCCGTAAAAATTTGGTTGGAAGATGGCATGAACTTAGAGCGTGGCCACGTGGCTTTGGCAGAATCTTTTGAAAAGCAGCGCCAATTCAAAAAAGCTTTTGACGAGTACAATGCCTTGCTCTACGCGACGCCCTTTAATGTCTCTCCCTACCTGCGCGCCGCAAATGTCTTGATCAAAATGGAGCAGTTGGATCGCGCCTTGCCTCTGCTGCAAGCTTCGCTAAAGTTGGAAGACACGGCTTTCGCCAATAAATGGATTGGCCAGATTTACCTGAGCCACGGCAAAACCAAAGAAGCCATCCGTTTGCTCGAGAAAGCATTAAACATGACCCCGAAGGATCCCCAACTGTTGTACAATCTAAGTGGGGCCTATGCGCTGAGTGCCCAGTACGAAAGGTCGCGCAAGACCTTGAAGCGTTTAGAGGAGATCTATCCGAATTTTCCTGGCGCCTCCGATCTGAAACGACAACTGGACCAATTGTAGGAGGCCTGACTGAATTGAACCGTCTCTGTACCACAAGCCGACAACATTGTGTTGTTATTAAGAAATCCGTGTTCATCAGTGTAAATCCGTGGCTAAACAAATTATTTGGTTGCGGCCGAAGGCCCCGCCAGGGCACACGGACACTTTTGCTCAACAGACGAATGATGGACGACCAAAAAAACAATATTTCAATAAGCACGGAGCAGACATGACTTTATTGGATTACGGAATCGTAGTGGTTTACATCTTGGCCATGGTATTCGTCGGTTTGATCTTGCAGCGCAAGG
>JBHHYI010000013.1:0-42907 GCA_046757525.1 bacterium
CAGGTATTCCCGTTGCGCAAAATCACGCTTTGAGGCGCAGCCCGTCACCCCTCGATATGGTCACTTGAACAACAGTGACCTTCTCGGGATGACTCGCACGTTGCTTTTAGGAGACGCTCTCTTGTACGTAACGCAATCGTCTCGATTGCAAAAGCGTTTCCGATCGTTAAAGCAATTCCGATGCGTATGCGTCGGAATTGTGGGGGCTTTTAGGAAACGCCTTGCTGTCGCCGTCCTTATATTACAGCCTCCAGTGTCATTCAGGAGGAATCTTGTTGGCTGGCTGCACAGTGCTGACTTGTAACAAGATGCCTCCTGCATGACAAGGCTCCTTTGACGTTTCCGACATTTAAAGCAATCTGGTTGTACCGGATTGTGCGAGCTCTTAGGAAACGCTCCTCTGGAGCGGAATCATAGTTCTTTTTCTTGAGCACCAAGGTAGTCGTCCTGAGTAGTCCCGACGCTTTTTATCGGGACGCATCGAAGGGCGACGGCCGTCACCCCTCGAAGCGGTCACTTGAGAAGCAGCGACCTACTCGGGATGACTCACAAATTGCTCTCTGGAAACGCCTGGAATAACGTTGCAGAAATTTAAGGCAACATTTGTTTATGGCACCCTTTAACAAACGGTAACCTTCTCAAAGAAGGTCACCGTTGAAGGCCATTCTCCCTTTGAAGGGAGACAGAATTTCGCTCGTGCAGAGCGAAAATCAGAGAGATGTCTGGCCACGTGGGTCCTCGCCTACTTCGGCCAACTCTGATGATGTGCTACGCTACTGCACCAAAATCATTTTCTTGGTCGCAACAAAAGCACCCGATTGCAGTCGGTAGAGGTAGACACCAGAAGTCACATGGCGGCCGTTCCTGTCGGTGCCGTCCCACCTTACCGTGTAAAAACCCGGCGCTTGTTCCTTGTCAACCAGGGTTTGGACTTCCTCGCCCAGCAAATTGTATATTTTCAGAGTCGTTTGCTTCTTAACCCCGTTTTGGTCGGGCCTGGTGGCGATCTGGTATTGAATCTCGGTGGACGGATTAAACGGATTGGGATAGTTTTGATGCAACGCAAAGGCTTGTGGCACCCCAACCACGGCCGTCACCACGCCGGAATAATCGAACGCACCACCCACATCGATCTGCTTCAAACGATAGTCGTAGCTGCCTGGCCGCAGATTACGGTCGAAATATTCGTAGTGGGCAGGCACCGCGGTGGTACCCCTGCCTTTAAGAAAAGCAATTTTTGTCCATTCCCCGATGCTCTGACTCCTTCGCTCCACATCAAAGCCAAAATTGTTGGTTTCTGTGGCGGTGACCCACACGAGGTGGACATCGTTGTTTTCCACGGTGCCTGTGAACGAAGCCAATTCCACGGGCACGGGTTCACTTTGTGAAATAGCAACGACCTGCAAGGGGTTTCTCTCAAAATTAGCCACCTGGGCGCCGATATCGCTCGGCTGGCTGCTGGCCAGAAAATACCCCTTATACTTGAGCGTGAAAGGCGGCGTGATTCCGTTGGTGATTAAAATCCCAGAGTCCCCGAAGGACATCTTATCTCCGGTGTCCCCTCCAACGTCGGAGGCGTCATCTGCATAATAGAGCTCGCGGGCGCCACCCACGGTGTCCGCTAAGGGAAACAGATGAACAATGGTGCCCTGGGTACCAACGATTTGAATCCAGTTGTTGTTGGGCAACTGATCGTCAATAGTGCGCACGGGTCCCGAAGATTCAGGGATGCCGTCGATGGTGAACCCCGGCGCCGGATTGTTGGCGCTGGTGAAAATCATGTTGGTCGCGTTGGCATTGAGATCGACGGAAATGCGCCCGTTTGAGACCGAAGCGCCCTGTAATTCCGGAATCGCGATGTCAATCGAGGCTGAGTAGGGGAAGTAGAAGGCAGGCGGTGTACTAAAGGCTAAATTCAAGGAACCTAAAATGCCGAGATCAATTCTGAGGGTCGCTTCCAACTCCTTTATCACTCTGACCAGACCATCTTTGGCGCGGACAGAATCCGACTCCGACTCCAAAAACATGATGTTTTCTTCATTAATCTTGACAGAAATAACCAACTTGGCATCGGATCGGAATTTTATGATATCCAGAATATCCTCTCCACTTCCACCCGCGGATTGCGGAATGATCAAGTCCTTGGGAAAACCGTTGGTGTAATGCGCCATCTCATAAAACTTCGATCTCACCGTGTCTTCTCCAACGTTGGTGGTCATGGAAGGGAAATAATCAACATAATCGGTGAGATTAGGGTCGAGGGTCAAAGTGGTCGATTTGTACAAATAGACCCAGCCCTGCTTGGTGGCATCCAGGGGGTCGGTCACGCGGAGCTCGAAACGACTGAAGCTCTTTGAATTCGCATCATCGATCCAGGTGTTGGTCTGGTCGCCGGCATCTTTGGCCATGAAAACCAGCTCGTCATTCTCGTCTAAGAGTCCATCATCCGGAAAGAAGAAGCTGGTCTCGGTGACCCCACTATCGTTAACCTTCTCCCCGACCTCGTCGAATTGAAATGAAATCTGTTGCCAGCTTTGTGTACTGGCACGATAGGCATAAAGGAAAAGGTCGTTTTCCTGGTCATTTATGGCGGTACCAATGAATTCCGGAAATGTGAATCCCCTGATGACCACGGGCTCCAAATTCCGGTCCAGCGTTCTAATTCCGTCTTGAGCAAAAAGCAGCGAAGTGGTTCCAACAAAATACAACAAAACAACAGCAGATCTGCTAATGGCATAGCATCGTTGTAAGAACATGATTCCACCCTCCCCTTTGCTGGTGGTTTACTGTTTGGAGTGACGTTTTTTGGTAAGAACTGCGGGAAACCGTATCAATTAAAGCTTTCCACCGCCTCGTTTACACTGTTAAACGTCTCAAAAATTGTAATCAATTTGGTGATCATAAAAAGGCTTTGCACCTTTTCTGTCACATTGGCCAATTTTAGTTCCCCGCCGTTATTCCGGAGCGTCGTCATCGCGCCCATGAGCGCACCCAGGCCGGTACTGTTCATCCATTTGACCCTGGCCAAATCGATGACGACCTTCTTGACGTTGTTCTCGACCAGTTCCTTGACCTTATCATGAATGGCGGTAGTCTCCGACCCCCCCATGAGTTTTCCCTTCAACACCATCACAGCGACGTCGCCACGCATTTCATCTTTAAGTGCCATACGCAAACCTCCTTAAATACAAAAGGCGTTCATCGAAGTTGAAATAATTTGAAGCCAATGTAACATATTTTTTTTAATATGTCAACAGAATTTTGTCAGGACGCTCAAAACCTCAAATTGAAGACCGTCTTCTCATGAGGCACCGATTGCACGGTGATCGTGCCCCTGTGCAAGCGCATGATCTGACGGGCCAAACTGAGACCGATGCCCGTGCCCGCAGGTTTGGTGGTAAAAAAGGGGATGAATATCTTGTCCAAAGCTTCTTTTTCAATGCCCGGACCTTTATCTGCCACTTCAATCATGACATGCCCGCGCTCGTCCAGGTAGGCACGGATGCCGATCCAGGGTTCAGGCTGGTCTCTCACCGCGTGAATGGCGTTCAGAACCAGATTGATGAGGACCTGCTCAATCAATTCCCGGTCAGCGGTCAATTCCAAAGATTCGGGCTGGACCTGAAATTCACACCGGATGCTGTTCTGGGCAAATTGGTGCTGAAAAAAGGACTGCAGATGCTGGAAAAGCTCGCGAACGGGAATGATCTGAAATTTTGGTTTGGGAATCTTGGAAAGGTTTCGAAACGAATCGACAAAATGCAGCAAACCGTTGCTGCGCTTGCTTATGGTCTGCACCGCGGCTTGAATGTCGCCAAAGAGCTCCTCACCCACACCATTTTGGGCCTCTGGTTTGTCCAGCAATGCCTCAATGGTTGCCGACAGGGAGGCAATAGGCGTGATGGAGTTCATTATTTCGTGTGTGAGCACGCGTATGAGGTTTTGCCAGGCCTCCAACTCTTTCTCTTCCAATTCGCTTTGGATGTTCTGAATTGAAATCATGGTATACCTGTGATCCTTCATGCGAAATTCCGTGGCATAGATGGCCAATTGCAGCAATTCGTGTTTGTCAGCCAACTTGACAATTCTCTTTTGACCGGACTCGAGGCCTAACAAAATCTTCACAAGGTGCTCCCCAAATTCTCTCTCCAAAGCGTGCACATTCTTGAGGTGGGAGATGTTGAAGATTCTCTTAGCAGCGGTATTGATGAGCTCCACGTCGCCATTTTCAGTGAAGACAACCAAGCCAATGCCCACGTGCTGCACCACGGTCTGCAAATAGCGGTAATGTTCTTCCTTCAGCGCCCTGATTTTTCTGAACTCACCCATGACTTCCGCAAACGCTGCGCGCAAACGCGCCGCAGAAGATCTGCCGCGGGCGGTAAAACTCTCCGAAAAATCCTCATGCTTGATGCAAAGCAGAAAACGGGTCAAATCCCTTTCGGTCTTTTCTACAAAGTGAATGAGGGCGTACACCTGGTAAACCCCGGAGGCGGCCACGATAGAAATCGTGACATAAAAGCTGCTGTTGAACCACAGGTAAAAAAGGAGGAAAATCGTAGCGCTGAGAATGATGACGCGAACCAGGCAGATCAGACGGAAGCGGCTATAAACCATATTTTTCTAATCTTCGATAAAGTGAAGTTCTTGTTAACCCTAACTCCTCGGCGGCCCGACTGATGTTTCCCTCATGTTTGCCCAGCGCCTTCTGAATCACCGCTCGTTCCACGTCTTCCAAATTCAATGATTCCAACGCAAGGCCATCTCCAAACATTTCCGGTGCAGGCAGGAAAAAGTCAGAGGGCTGCAAGACCCGGTTGTCGCTCATAATCGTGGCGCGTTCAATGGCATGCCGAAGTTCCCGCACATTGCCGGGCCAGGTGTGACGCTGGAGTTTCTTCAACGTGGCAGCGCTCACACGCTTCAGCGGCTTGTTGTACTTTTTCAGATACATTTGCAAGAAATGGTTGACGAGCAACGGAATGTCGTCTTTGCGTTCTCTGAGAGGGGGTAGTTGAATCTCGACGGTGTTGATTCGATACAACAGGTCCTGTCGAAATTCCCGCAGCGCAACTTTTTCCCGCAAGGGCATGTTGGTGGCGCAAATCAAGCGAATGTCCACCGGACGGGCCACGTTGGAACCCAGGCGGGTCACGCGCCGCGTTTCAAGCGTGCTGAGCAGCTTGGCCTGATTGGACAGCGAGAGGTTGCCGATTTCGTCCAGGAACAGCGTGCCCCGGGAAGCGACCTCGAAGCGACCGGCCCGGTCTTCCTTGGCATCCGTGAAGGCGCCCTTGACATATCCGAACATCTCGCTTTCAAACAGATGCTCACTCAACGCCCCGATGTCCACGCTGACGAAGACCTCCTCGGCTCGCAAGGATTTTCTGTGGATGGCCCGGGCCACCAGTTCCTTGCCCGTGCCGTTCTCCCCCAACACCAAAACATTGGCGTCGGTTTTCGCCACTTTCTCGATCGTGTCAAAAACCCGCTGCATTTCGTGACAGGTCCCGATGAAACTCTGATAGGCATGATCCAAATCCGCGCTCAGTTGTTTTTGGCGCGATCGCATTTCATCCAATTGGAATTGGCTGAAGCGCAGTTTTAGTGCTGCGTTAAGGGTGGCGACCAGTTTCTCGTTTTGCCACGGTTTGACCACAAAATCGGTGGCACCGATCTTGATTGCTCGCACAGCCTTGTCCACATCGCCGAACGCTGTGATCAGGATTACCACCGCTGATGGATCGATCCGCAAAATTCTTTCCAGCCACTCGAATCCCTCTTCGCCGGTAATGGTGTCCCGAGTAAAATTCATGTCCAACAGGATGACATCGTAGTTTTCGCCTTTTAACCGAAGGGGGATTCTCTCCGGATTCTTTTCGGTGTGCACCAGTTTGAAGTGCTGTTTAAGCAACAGGCGGGCCGCCACCAGCACATCTTCGTCATCGTCCACGACCAGGATTTTTCCGACTTTGCTCTGCATCGCTGACTATTATCCTTTTTCGATCCTGCCATCCAACAAGTTGATGATCTTGTCGCCATAGGAGGCGTTTTTCTCCGAATGCGTCACCTGAATGATGGTGGTGCCTTCCTGGTTTAACTTCTTGAACATTTCCATGATTTCTTCACCTTGACTGGAATTCAGATTGCCCGTGGGCTCATCGGCCAGGATCAGCTTGGGGTTGATGATGACCGCTCGGGCGATGCCCACGATTTGCTGTTGCCCGCCAGACAATTGGCTGGGGAATAGATCCTTCTTGCCCACGATTTGAAATCGGTCTAACGTGTCACACACCATGCCTTTGCGTTCCGCACTTTTGACTTTCTTGTACAGCAACGGAGTTTCCAGGTTCTCGTAAACGGTGAGCTCATCGATGAGGTGATAGCTTTGGAAGACAAACCCGATGTTCTGCGAATGCAGCGCCGAACGTTTTCTCTCGTTTAACCTGTGCACTTCCTGGCCATTGAAATAATACTCGCCCATGGAAGGGTCGTCCAACATACCGATGATGTGCAGCAAGGTGGATTTTCCAGCACCGGACGGCCCCATAATCGTGACAAACTCCCCTGCTGCAACCTCAAGATTGATGTCCCGCAATACGTAGACCCTGCCGTAACCGGTTTTGTAGTATTTAACGATGTGTTTCAATTGGATCATAAGGCTCTCCATGCGAAATTCTCAAAAGACTCTTCCAGCACACACGGGATTCTAACAACAATCGTACCAGGCCTGTTTCTTAAAAGCTTATATCGCGTTAACAAAACCAGATATGAGAGGAGTATCCGCTGACAATACACGGGGTGTACGATTACGAACAGTTGTTGAAACTAACTTTTGGTTGGCTTGATTTGGAGAAGAGGGCCAATAAAAAAGGCACGGACCGAATGGACCGTGCCTACTCCTCCTTCCCCCCTTATCCCAAGAACTTTTCTTTCCATTAAACCGGTTGACCAAACGTAAAACAATATAACCGAAAAGTTGAAAATGTCAAGTAGATTTTCAAATTTTTGGCTGCGCGGTCCAACCCGCCGACCAACGGACTAAAAACCCACTTGCAGCGTCACATAGGCCCAAAATCCCAGGTCGTCATTGAAAGAGAATCTTGCTTCCATCAAATCGCCAGGAATAAAAAAAGCCAAACCGAAAACAAACGACGCCACCGCGTTGTATTTGTAATTCACGATCAAATCCAACTCATTGCCAAAATTCTTCTCATCGCCTTTGGCCGCAGCAAAATTGTGGAAATGCCCGTTGAAGTTCCATTTGTTGGCAAAGGGCACCTTTGCCTTGATCATGAAATCCCGCAGTCCGAGGCCGTTGGTGTTCACAGGGACATTGACAAAATAGTCCATGAAGCCGTAAAACTTGTGGTTGGTGGCAAACATCGTATCAAAGGCTTTGTAATTGTCGTCTCCAGGATTCATGCCTGAAAGGTAGTCCAAGCCGACGCGCAGACTTGGTTTGACCGCGGACTGAAAGGTGTAGCCAACGGACCCTGTGAGCATAAAAGCAGACACATCCTGACCCCGTCGCTTGCCAAATTGCAAGGCAATCTCGCTTTCGAAATCAAAATTGGTGGAGAAGCCTCCTTTGCCGTAGCCGCCAATGGTGACTCTATTCAGGTCGTTGTCGCCAGGTATGGTTTCGTTCAAATTCGATTGGTAAAAACCATAGACGTCCAGGATGTATTTGGGATTGCTGCGATATTGGTAATAAGCGCCGAACAGATCGTTGTCCTGGTTTTCTCGACCAGCCACCGATAAGGGCGTGGCAGCCCCTGCTACCGGCGTATTGCTCTCGTTGATGATCATGCCAAACAGGTCCAGGGTGTTCTCCTTGCCCAAAGTCCATTTGATGCCGTCAAAAGACCGGCCTACATTGCTCCAGCCCACGGCGCCGATCAGCCGTTCGTTGCCATAAACCAATTCCTGACGCCCCACTTTGAGTCGAATGGAGCGATGCCACAAACTGTCGATGACAAAGAACGCCTGGTGCAGGTCCAAATTCGAGGTGTTAGTCAGTGTGCTGGATTCCCGGCCAAATGCGCGGGAGTCCTGCACCTGCATGTAAACCTCGATGTTTCTCCAGGGTTGCACCCGGGCGCCAAACCGGGTTCTCAGCAAAGTAAAGGTGTTTAGATCTGTGTCGCTGTCGAAATCCCTGCCGTCTGCTTCGCTGCGCATGCGAATTTGCCCATCGAATTTGATCGGCAGCTCTTGTGTTTGTGCCTTCAACTCCCCCACAAGCGCAATTCCTAAAAGCAGTAAGAAACATTTGTACATAAGCAGACCCCATGAGTTTGTTTGCCCGACTGCAAAAGATCCATTTTGTGATTAACGGCGTCATGAATGTTTGCTTTGGATTTGTAAACAGAGATGCGCACCTCCTTGCAAAAACGCCTGCGCCAATCTCGCCATGACGGTTAATTTGAATGACGTGAGGATTTCCATTCCACACCCTCTAAAAAGCCCCCGCAATCCGGTGCAACCGCATTGCTTTAAATGCTGGAAACGCCAAAGGCAGCCCTGTCATGCAGGAGGCACCTGTTACAGCTTCGCACTGTGCAGCCAGCCAACAAGATTCCTCCGGAATGACACTTGAGGCTGTAATAAAGGACGGCGAGAGCGTGGCGTTTCCAGAGAACACTGTGTGAGTCATCCCGAGTAGGTCACCGCTGTTCAGGTGACCGTATCGAGGGGTGACGGGCTTCGATACGTCCCGACCCAAAAGCGGTCGGTACTACTCAGGACGACTACCTTTGTGCTCAAAGAAAAGCGACTGTCAGTCCGCTCAAAAGGAGCGTTTCCTAAAACGGATCCGCCATTGCCGTATTTTTGCGAAACAAGGCCACCTCCGCGTTTTGCGGCACGTGACACTGCAAACAATTCAACCGTTCCGGATGCGTGGTCTGAACCACCTCCTTTCGGGTTACGTCCCCATGGCACACCAGGCACTTTTCCCGCATGAACAGACGGTGCGGGATCAAGGGCGGCCCTGCCGGTTGCGGCAGTTGGAGTTCTTCGCGTTCCTGCACCCCGACAAAGGTATTGCGTTTGAAAAGCGCTACGCTTTCCTCGGGGCGAATGTGGCACTGCTGGCAATTCAGCAGTTGCGGATGGGGCGTTACCGGCGCCTTGAAACCGTCAACGACCAGGCCATTTTCGTGGCAGTCCAGGCATTGGCGGTTGACAACCTTGTGTGGAATGAACGGAGGTGCGTAAGCGTAGTAGCGCAACTCTAACCGGTGATAGTTCCCGTAGTGCGCACTCTTTGCGTCAACACCACAGCCTGAGGCCAAGCCCGCAAGGCCAAGGAGTAGGAGGATTTTTGTCGATTTCACCGTTTTGATCCTCATCCAATGTTTTCCGCATGAGTTTGGTGCTTAGCCAGATTTCTCATCAGGCATTCGCCTGATTCGAAATGACAGTCGTTAGATGAAACACTGAATAACATATTCAAGCAGTTCATACGGCATTTCGACCCCACCAAGTGGGGAGAAGTCTGGCCAAATAAACGCTGCGCTAATTTGTTCACCATGATTCGTCGGGGACGCAGCTAAATCGCCTTTAACTTTTCAATTCTCACCGCGCACTTTTTGTAATCCGGTTCCTTAGAAATGGGACAGTAAGAATCCAGAGTCAATTTGTTGATGATTTTGCTTTCATCAAAAAAGGGCACGAAGACTGAACCTCGTCGCGGCCTGCCTCTGCCATTCAGCACCACCTCGAGTTCGATGGCACCTCGCCGCGATTTAACTCTCACCTTCTCACCATTTTGAATGCCGGCTTCAGCAGCGTCCTGCGGGTTCATTTCTACGTAGGCTTCGGGCACGGCGCGGTGCAAATGGGGAATCCGCCGCGTCATGCTGCCGGTGTGCCAGTGCTCCAGCACGCGGCCTGTAGTCAACCAGAACGGATATTCGCTATCCGGAACTTCCGGCGCTGGTTCGTAAGGCCGCGCCCAGATCACCGCTTTGCCACCCGGCTTTTTGTAGAATTCAATCTCCTGCCCCTTGGAAACGTACGGGTCGTAGCGGGCCGTATAACGGTAGGGCGTCTCCCTTCCGTTCACCACCGGCCATCTCAGGCCACGAGCTTCAACGTATTGTTCATAGGTTCCCAGGTCATGGCCGGTGCCCAGCGTAAACCGGCGGTATTCTTCAAAAAGCTCTTTCTCGTAAGTCTGTTCGCCGTAGTCAAACAACTGGCCCAATCCCATGCGCCTGGCGACTTCCATGCTTTGCCAGACGTCGGGTCTGGCTTCACCAGGCGGGTCCACCATCTTCTTCCAGTGCTGCGTGCGGCGTTCGGTGTTGCCGAAAAAGCCTTCCCGTTCCACCCACATGGCCGCTGGCAGAACCACATCGGCCACTTCGGTGGTGGGCGTGGGGTAGACGTCCGAAACCACCAGGAAGCGGCCTTCCTTCTCAGCACCGGCGCGGTAGCGGTTAACGTTGGGCAGGCTCACCATGGGATTGGTGGTCTGCGTCCACATGACTTTGATGTCCCCGCGGTCGAAAGCGCGAAACATTTCCACGGTGTTGTAGCCAGGCCTGGCCGAAATTCTGTCTACCGGCACGTCCCAGATTTTTGCGGCAAGTTTGCGGTGCTCGGGATTCATCACCACCATGTCGGCCGGCAGTCGGTGCGCCAGAGTGCCGACTTCACGCACGGTGCCACAGGCACTGGGCTGCCCGGTCAGCGACAGAGGATTGTTGCCGGGTTTGCAAATCTTGCCGGTCAGCAGGTGCAGGTTGTAAACCAGATTGTTGATCCAGGTGCCGCGGTTGTGCTGGTTAAAGCCCATGCACCAAAGTGAAACGACTTTGGTGAATTTGTCCGCGTAGATTTCAGCCAATTGCTTGATCCTCCCTGCCGGAATCCCGGAAATCCTGGCTGTGTACTCCGGGGTGTACTTTTGCACATAAGCTTTGTATTCGTCAAACGACATGGGTTTGGGCTCATCCTTGAACTTAAAATTGTCTTCCAGGCCATACCCGATGTTCTCCTTGCCCCGCTTAAACACTGTGTGTTTGTCGATGAAATCTTTGTCGAAGCGCCCGCTGTTGATGATGATGCGGGCAATGGCGTTGGCCAGGGCCAAATCGGACTGCGGTTCCATGGACAGGTGCAGGTCGGCCCATTCGGTAGTGGGTGTCCTGCGGGTGGCGATGTCCACGATTTGCACCCAGGAAGCCGTTCGCTTGCGTTCCAAAATGCGCGAGAAAAGCACCGGGTGCATTTCAGCCATGTTATTGCCCCAGAGCACAAAAGCATCCCCTTTCTCGAAATCGTCGTAGCAGCCCATGGGTTCGTCGGCCCCAAAAGTGGTCATAAAACCTGTGACTGCGCTGGCCATGCACAGCCGCGCGTTGGCTTCCACATTGTTCGAACCGATGCCCCCTTTAAACCATTTCAGCGCAGCATAGCCGTCGCTAACCGTCCACTGGCCTGAGCCGTAAATCGCCACCGATTCCGGGCCGTATTTTTCAATGGACTCTTTAAACCGTTTCGCCACCAAATCCAGCGCCTCGTCCCAGGTGGCTTCCTTGAGGCTGCCTTTGCTGCGAATGAGCGGTTTGGTGAGACGGTCCTCACCGTAAAGAATGCCCGGCAGACTGTACCCTTTAATGCAAAGCAGTCCCTTGTTGACCGGATTCAACTGGTCGCCAGCTACGGCCACCACCCGGTTCTCCTTGACGCCAACCATGACCCCGCAGCCGGTGCCGCAGAAACGGCATGGAGCCTTGTTCCAGGTCAGATTGGGGTCTAAAGGTACTTCTTCGGGAAATGCAGAAGTCTGGTTGGAACAGTTGATCGCGGCCAACGGAAGCGAAGTGTAAGCCGCCGCGGCAGCACAATGTTTCAGGAATTCTCTTCTGCTAAACTTCATGCGGTCCTCCAAACTCAGCAAAAAATTATTGTTCGGCATAGCGCTTCTTAAACGCCTGCATGGCCTTCATCCTGGCGGCCTTTTCTTGCGGGCTCATTTTGCCCAGCGACCATTTGTGTAAGTCGGAATTGAGCACCTCGTTTAACAGCGACTCGACCTGTCTGGCCCCGGCCGCTTTACCATTTGCCCTGCCTCGCGCAATAAGCTCGCGCACTTCCGGCACAAATTCGGTGTAGAATCGTTCAGCAACTTCGTACATGCCGTGCCACTGGGTGTAGTCCGGCCCCATCATGGCGGTGCCCATGCGTGCCCGGCGACCTTCATGGTGCCAGAGCAAAAAGTAAGTCCATTCGATCTTGTCGTCAAAGGCCGTGTCCACGGTGATCAGCTTTACGGCTTTTAGTTTTTTCATAATGGCGGTAGACGGGCTGCCAAATTTGTCGTTGTACAAATGCACCAACTGGTCGTATTGCACATAAAAGTTCTGCACGTATTGTTTGCTGTGGCATTGGAAACACACGTCCTGCATCCGTTCTCGGCGCTTTTGCCAGGGGATGGTTTCCTTGCCCGCCTTGAGGTCTTTGGCGTCGATTTTTTCGGAAACGGGCGGCCGCAGCGTCCAACTGATGCGTTCTCCCACATCGTGCGTCACGTCCTGGTTGGGCGTCGCGCTCATATGGCAAGTGGCACAGGTCGGCGCTGCGATATAATCTTTGCCCACGATCCACGGCCGCACCTTGAGATTCATTTCGTCTTTGTGCGCGATAAAATTGATCCCGTGTTTGGACTCCCGGTAAATTTCGTACTGGGGATGATCCGGACCTAAGTGGCATTTGCCACAGTCGTCGGGCTCCCGGGCCTGAGCAACAGAAAAATAATGCCGGTTGTGGCACGCCGTGCAAGACCCCAGGCTGCCGTCGGGATTCAAGCGACCGATTCCCGTGTTGGGCCAGGTCTCTGGGTCGATCATCACGATGCCGTTGCGGTCTTTGCGAACGTTGCCGTCATCGTCGCGAATGAAATCCACCACCGAACCGTGGCACTGTTTGCAGCCGCTCACGGCCGCAGCATTGCCGTGCATCATGCTGCCTTCAACCACTTCAGCCAGCACATTGTCAAGCGATCCGAGAATTTTGCCAGCCTGGGCGTGGTGGCTGCGCTGGAACTGGGCAAATTCTTTCTTGTGACAGCGAGAGCAATCCTTCGGCGAAACGATGGTCGCGATGGTGTAGGTGTAATGGTCGAATGCGTCAACGTCCGAGGACTCCGCCTGGTGGCATTCCAGACAACCCACTCCTTTGATGGCATGCTGACTCTCCTTCCACTGCTCAACAGCGGTCTTGGCATTGCTTTGCTGAGAATGGCATTCAATGCATTTCGCGTTGTCGTCTGAAATGACGATGTGAGGCCTGGTGCCGGGAATCTGCTTCTTCCCCTCAATATACCCCACGATGAGCAGGGCAGCAAGCAGAAAAAAACTCAGCACCGCTATGATGACTCTTTTGGTCTCTAAAGAGAGCATAAACTCCTCCTTCAATAGTAGGTTCTCACCCCTGAGCTGATCTTAGCCTGAACAATACCTGACGGAGCCAGGCTTCCGAAATTTTCGCACAACCCTGTGGAGCATTCACACAGAAGTCAAGCCAGGGCTTCCCAAATGGTGAAGGTTAAGAAGAGCACGAATCCGATCAGTCCAATCCAAAAACTCACGTCCCGTCCTGGCAATCGCTTCATGAACAAGCGATCGATGAACGGCCAGAAGAAGAGAATCAACAAGAAGAACATGGTGCCCACCACACCCACTTCAAACGACGTGAGCTTCAACCAGCGAAACACGGCAAAAAAGTACCATTCCGGTTTGATGTGTTCTGGCGTCACCAGCGGATTGGCCGGTTCACCCATGTGGGCAGGATAAACCAGGGCTAATATGGTCAAGATAAACGTCAGGGTTAAACCGACGATCAGTTCGGTGTAAAAATGGTCTGGAAAGAAAGGATACGATTCCTCTTTGACTTTCTCTTCTTCTGTTGCAGCCCTGGATTCCCCTCCTTGAAAACGCACGGGAGAAACGGGCGCAGAAACTCGCATGGCTACCTCCACCGAAGGCGTTTCATCCTCTTCGAAGCGCAGACGCGTCACGCCGTGCAGGCGAATTTGCACCACGTGCAGAACCAGCAGCAGCACGATGGTCGTGGGCAGCACGCCGATGTGAAACACAAAGAAGCGCGTGAGGGTGTTGCCGCTTACTTCCGGGCCGCCGCGAATGAAATTGCCCAGCAAACCACCAATTACAGGCGTCGCCTGCGCAATGTTGGTGCCAACCACCGAGGCCCAGTAGGACAACTGCTCGTAGATCAAGGAGTAACCGGTAAAACCAAAGCCCAGGGTCGTCACCAACAGGCCCACGCCAATCATCCAGTTTAATTCCCGCGGACGGCGATAGGCCGCCGTAAAAAACACCCGAATCATGTGCAACATGAGCGTCAACACCATGAGATGGGCCGACCACCGGTGGATGCTGCGAATGAACCAGCCAAATCGTACCTGGGTGGTGATGTGGGCCACGCTGCTAAACGCCTCCGCCGGATTGGGGACGTAATAAAAGGTGAGCACGATGCCCGTGGTCGCTTGAATCACAAACAGGTAAAGAGGCGTTCCACCGATGGCAAACCACCACCGTTTCAGGTGGTTGGGGATGGGCTCACTGGAGACCTCTTTAAGTAGATTAAGATCAAATGGGAAAGACTCAACAAACCACGCCTTAATCGCCGCGATTCTCTGCATCTTTGCTCCTTAAATCTCTCTTGATTCTCAGCAATGACTTATTCTCCCAACGGCCTTTAGCGGGTTTCAGACCACCGCCTCAGCTAAGCTTCTTTGAGCAGCACAAACACGTTGTCGTTCTCATCGACCTCCACCTGGAAGCTGTCCAACGGCCGCGGCGGCGGGCCAGAGACCACATTGCCGTTGACGTCGAAAACACCCTGATGGCAGGGGCAATAGAAACGCACATTTTCTGGTTCCCAGTAAACTTTGCAACCCAGGTGTGTGCAGGTGGTGGAAATCGCCTTCAGTCCTGCGTCGGTGTTGACCAGTATGATTTCACGTCCCGACAGGTCCTTGAAAGCCTTGGTGCCGTTTTGGGGCAGCTTTTCCAGGGAAGTAATCAGCAGTTTGCGGTAACGCGTTTTGTTCTTTTTGGGCAAGAGGAATTGCGCAAAATAAAAACCACCCGTTCCGTATCCGGCTACCAGGCCGACCACCATGGTTAGACGCCTAAAGAATCCCCGTCGGTTCACATTGTTTTCATCTTGTTTGCCAGTCAACTGGTGCCTCCTAATTGTTTGGAAAACCAAGCCTTGCAAAGAATAGGCGATTATCCGATGATGACAAGTGGTGTGGGATGCAAGTTGCGATGGGAAAAAATTCTCGACATTTAAGATCGATTCCAAGCTCGAATAGAAATCAGCACTCCTGCACGAATTGAATACCTCATGGGCTCAGACGCTCCTCCAAAGCTGCGAGAAGCATCTGAGTCTTTGTACCTTCTGACGGCCGTTGCAACTCGTGTGCAGCACAGAATCGCTTGATTTGCTAATAATAAGACTTCTTTACCGAAAAATCAAACGATTTTTGACCTTTTCACGTCGCTCTCGGACAGATCAGGTAAACGCGGCTGGTGGTGGTAAAACGGTCCATCGAACTCAAACATGTTCCAGGGCGTCCTGCAAATCTTCGATGATGTCCCGGCGGTCCTCGAGACCCACAGACAAACGGATGCCTCCTGGTTCCAGACCCATGCGCCGCTTGTCTTCCTCGGGCAACGCGGCGTGAGTCATGGAATAAGCGTTTTCAATCAGCGTCTTAATCGCACCCAGACTGACCGCCAGGGTAATGCAGTAGGCATGATCAGCAACATAATCGATGAACTTGCCCACATTTGAGCTTTGTTTGCCGTCGACCTCAGCATCTTTGAGGAGAAAATAGATCATGTTGCCGGGCGCAAACTTACCGGCGCTGTTGACCATTTGCTTCTTGGCCAATTCGAATTGGGGAAAATCCTCCAGACCGGGATAAACGACCTTTTCCACTTTGGGGTGTTCGCGCAAGAATTTGGCCACGTGGTGGGCTGTGCTGATCTGATTGGAAAAGCGCGTAGCCAGAGAAGGCAAGCCGTACACCAGAAAAATCCAGGCGCTTCTCGGATTCAGCACGCCGCCAAAGTCTTTGCGGTACATCAGAAGCTTGCTGCAGTAGGTTCTCGGGCCGACCACGGCCCCTCCCATGTCCGTACCAAAGCCGCTGATGCCTTTGGTCAGACTTTGCACCGAGAAATCCGCACCCAATTCGATGGGGCGCTGACAATAAGGCGTCGCAAACGTGTTGTCCACCACGATCTTGACATGCTGCTCGACCGGACGCCTTGCGTTGATTTCATCCACAAGCTGGCGTACGGCTGCGATGTCTACCAGAGCCAGCGTGGGATTCATGGGCGTCTCAAAATAGAGCACCCGGGTTTTATCGGTAATAGCCCTCCGAAGCATCTCTTCATCGTTTACGTCGGTCCACCGCACTTTTATCCCAAAGCGTGGTAGCCAGTTCTCAAACAAGCTGTATGTGCAGCCATAGGTGACCTGATGTGCCACGATTTCATGTCCCTGTTCACACAGCAACCCCACGGCCGCACTAATGGCCGCCATACCCGTTGCAAAAGTTATGCACATTTCCCCACCTTCGGCGTAAGCCAGGTTCTCTTCCAGCATGCCCCGACTGGGTTCTTCCAGACGATCGTAAATGTAGATTGGTATGTGTCGCGTTTCATCGATGCTCTCGCTGGCAAATTCAAAGAAGCCCTGCGCACCCCGTTGAGTTGAAGTCAGACGGTACATAGCCGAAGCCGACATCGGCGGATTTACATGGTGGTCATAATCCCACTTTTTGCTTTCAAAGTTGCCATGAATCAGGTGGGTACGAACCCGATACTGCTCCTTGGTCTTTTTGCGTTTCATTTCTCTGGTTTTCATGGTTTTACCTCCTATTTAGAAACATCTTCCAAGTGAAGTCGGTGCGGCCGAGAAACCTTCAGTTGTTGCTCACAGAACCGGATACTTGCCGGTTGCAAACATCCTCAGGGCCAGGAAACAGTCAACCCATTTGTCCGCATCGAACCCCAGAGTCTCAGCGTCTTCGGCGCTCAAAAGCTGATGGCAAAAAAGAGCCGTGTCCTCACCCTGGGGACATTCCCGTTCCAGAAAGGGACATAAGACAGCGGTCTTCTCGGTTTTCTCATTTAGCATGGTTTCAACAGTGCTTCAGTTCTAATGGTTAGCATGAATAGCACAAAAGGCGTTTATGATGAAGGGTAATAAATCAACCCCTGTGAACGTTTTGTTTGTTGGAGTCCTTCGTGTTTAATTGCCAAAGCATTGCTCTGCCGCGTATTGGAATTCTCAACCAGCCGGAGTGACTCTTCACGCCTTCTTCTCCCCATTTCCCGCAGCAAATTCTTTCATCCCTTGCGCCAATTCCTGCAAGCGCAAATCTACCAAAGCATTCACCGATTTCTTGGGGTAGCTGCCATCTTTGCCTTTTTCGCCGGCAGGCACGCCGGTCAGGACTTCAATGCCCTGGTCCACGGTCTTGACCGGGTAGACGTGGAACTTGCCTTGTTTGACCGCCTCCACCACTTTGGGTTTCAACATCAAGTCCGCCACATTTTGCTGCGGAATCATGACGCCTTGCTGGCCCGTCAGCCCTTTAGCTTTGCAGACTTCGTAAAAACCCTCGATTTTCTGGTTCACTCCGCCGATCGGTTGAATCTCCCCTTTCTGATTTACAGAACCGGTCACCGCAATGTCCTGACGCAGGGGCAGCCCGGACAGTTCAGAGAGAATGGCGTAAATTTCGGTGGATGAAGCGCTGTCCCCGTCCACGCCGGAGTAGGACTGCTCAAAGGCCAGGCTGGCGCTCATGGAAAGCGGTTTGTCTTCAGCGAATTTCCCCCTGAAATAGCCACCGATGATCAGCACGCCCTTGTTGTGCGTCTTGCCGCTGAGATCGGCCTCACGCTCGATGTTGATGATGCCAGCACGCCCCATGCTCACCGCCGCGGTGATTTTGGTCGGACGTCCGAAGCTATAATCGCCTAAATCATAGACCGACAAACCGTTTACCTGCCCGGTCTTCTTCCCTTCGATTTCTATCATCAGAACGCCTTCATCGATCATTTCCTGAATCTTTTCCTCAATCATGCGCGAGCGATAATTCTTTTCTTCCACGGCCTTGTCCACGTGTTCAGCGGAAACGGTGGCGCTGCTGGCTTCCTTTGCCCAATAATCGGCTTCGCGAACCAAATCAGCCACATCACTGAAACGGGTGGAAATCTTGTTTTGCCTGCCTGCTATCCGTACGCCGTATTCAATCATTTGCGCTACACCGGTATTGGAAAACGGCAGCAAGCCTTCTTCATCGCAGATTTTTTTGACAAATTCGCCGTAGTTTCGAATGGCAGAGGTGTCGTTACGCATCACAGTATCAAAATCCGCTTTTACCTTAAAGATTTTCTTGAAGTCTTCGTCATAAAAGTACAGCAGTTGATAAACATGGGCATCGCCCACTACAACCACCTTTACGTCGACTGCCACAGCCTCTGGTTTTAGGGCAATCGTGGAATAGAGATAAAGAGGATCGTAAGCCTGAATGTCCAGTTTCCGGTTCTTCAACGTGCGCTTCAAAGCCACCCAGACCCCGGGCTCGATGAGGACATCGATCAGATTCAGCACCAGATAGCCTCCGTTGGCCTTCAACAACGAGCCCGCCTTGATTTTGGTGAAGTCGGTGCGCCAGATGCCGTTGCGGTCCATAATCCGCTCAATGGTGCCAAACAGGTTCTTGTAGTTGGGAGCCGTCTCGATTATCACCGGCACACGCTCTAATTTAGAGTTGTCCACGATGACATTTATTTTGAACTCCTGGAAATCATCCCCAGGTGGCATGCCAATGGGCAGCAGAGGCGCCGCCTGTTTCTTCTCCTCTTTCTCTCTAAATCTCTCCAGGTTCTGCAAAATGTTGGTTTCGACTTCTTCCAAGTATTTATGCACTGAGTCCCCCGAGTACTTGACTTTCACCTCGTTGATTAAGTCCCTGACCACCGGCCGGCAGAATTGGTGCTTCAAAGTGGTCAGGGCTTTGCGAATATCCCTCTCAATGAGGCGGCTGTCGTGAAAGGTCTTCTCTAAGGCCTCTGTCAATTCCTCGTGCTTTTTCTTCAAGGCCTCTACTTTTTCTTCGCTAATCTCCCTTTTCTCTACCCGTACCATTAGTTGGTCCCAGGACACGACTTTGTCTTCGATTACCGGCAAGATGTCTGGCCGGGAAAAAGGACCGATTTCCACCTGAACCACGGCAAACCCTTCACTTCGAATCCTTTTTTCCAGCTCTTTAAACAACGCCTTGGAGCGATTTTCCAGGTCGGCCAGAACCTCTTTGCTGCGCTTCTTGTACTCCTCGCTTTCGAAAATCTGGGGTATATTCTGTCGTAAGTAATTGATCAAGTAGTCCATATCTTTACCAAAGGTCCGTCCTTTACCAGCAGGCATCCACAAAACCTTGGGCATGTCTGGTTGGGAAAAATTGTGCACGTAGCAAATGTCATCCGGTATTTTCCCCTTGGTGTCGATCCGTTCCAGGATGTGCTTGATGGTGGTGGTTTTGCCCGTGCCGGTGAGACCGGCGACAAAAATGTTGTAACCCGGACTTTTCACCTCCAACCCCAATTTGACGGCCCTCAGCGCCCTCTCCTGCCCGATGATGTCCTGGCAACATTCTATGTCGTCTGTGGTGTTGAACCCAAGCGAGTCGGGATCACACTGCCAACGCAGTTTTTCGATCGGTACTTCCTGGTAGCTCATGGTTTTCTCCATCTAAGATTAAGATTTGCCAAAAACTATGCCAGCTAAGGTATGAAAAAGAGCGTTCAAATGCAAGGGGCTAAGAAGCTTGGAAAATCAACCAGTTAGTAAATAGGGCTCTCCTGAAGCTGTTGGACCTTGGCCTTATTTTTTCTTAGTTTTGATAAAACCAGAAGCGAGAATTCCTGTTTTTGAGAAAACTGCGATGGGTAGGCTTCAATGGCTACTGAGCGCTAATGCAACACCAGGGTGGGGATGTTAAATAATTGGGCCGAGATAGCGACGTGAGGTCCGCCGCGTAGGCATGAGATTGCTTCAGAGGTACTCCCCTGGTGGAGCTCCGTGTGCGAAACACGGTTGTGCCGGTTCAGGATGCTCCCCCACAATTTCGCATTAATCCATCCTAACCCATCGTGGCGAGGGAGCACCTGAGTGGCAATTTGGGCTCGACCAGGCTCTCATGCCAAAGGCTGTGGTCCGCTACTTGATGCCAGCGATCTTCTCCAGCATGTCCGTGGTCAGCGATTTGGGTCGTTCCAACGCCTGCCCAACGGCGCGGTCCCAGATGAGATTGCTCAACACGCCGATGGCACGGCCAACCCCAAACATCACCGTGTAAAAATCGTATTCTCTTACCCCATAATGCCATTGGATCACGCCGGAATGGGCATCCACATTGGGCCATGGATTCTTGGCTTTGCCTTGTTCAGTCAGAATCGGGGGCACGACTTCATAAAGCATGCTCACCAGCCTGAAGATCTCATCATCCGGCAGGTGTTTCAAGCAGAATTCGCGTTGCGCCATGTAGCGTGGGTCGGTTTTGCGCAGAACTGCGTGGCCATAGCCAGGAATGACCTGGCCTGCATTCAAGGTGTCCCACACGAACTCTTTCAATTGCTCCTTTGTCGGAAGTTTGTAGTTCATTTTTTCCATCACCCCTTGAATCCAGCGCAACACTTCCTGGTTGGCCAAACCGTGCAATGGCCCGGCCAAACCGTTCATGCCGGCAGAAAACGAATAATACGCGTCGGATAACGCAGACCCAACCAAATGCGTGATGTGCGCGCTCACGTTCCCGCTTTCATGATCGCTATGTAGAATGAAATACAATCGCGACAGCTCATCGTAGGGATGCTCGATGCCCATCATGTGAGCGAAATTGGCGCCAAAATCCAAATTTGGATCCGGTGGAATCACGGAATCTTTGTATTTCATGCGGTAAATGTGAGCGGCAATCTCGGGCAACTTTGCCAACAAATTAAGCGCGTCTTCATACATGGGATCCCAATAGTCCATCTTGCTCATGCCAGCGTTGTATTTTTGCACGAATATCGATTCCCGTTGCATGGCCACCACGGCTGCTGAAAACATACTCATCGGGTGGGTGTCTTCCGGCATATCGCTCAACACCCTGAACACATAATCCGGCACCTTGCTCCTCGATCTGAAATCGTCTACGACATCCTTGACATCCTCCTGGGTTGGGATGTCGCCGGTCAGGAGCAAATAAAAATGCCCTTCGACATAGGGCATTTCGGCGCCCTCCGGCTTGGGCAGCTCTTCCAGACATTCAGGTATGGTGTGCCCACGGAATCGAATACCTTCTTCAGGATCTAAGTATGAAATGTCCGTGGTCAACGATTTCAGGCCACGCATGCCCCCGTACATTTGACGTATGTGCACCTGGTCGACCACAACATCGCCATACTCTTTGACCAACCGGGTTACTCTTTCCCGGTAGGAAGGTATTTTTTCGGCCAATTTCTCTTTTAATCTCGACATAGTCTTTTTCCTTTCTTGATTTTTGCTAATATTTTGAAAAACACAATACTACAACCCCCTGTCGTAAGCGTCCATTCCTTTTTTCACTTCGGCCGCAGACTTGAGCAATGCCTCTTTCTCATCCGAAGTCAAATCGATCTCCACCACTCTTTCCATGCCCTTCGAACCCACAACGATGGGCACGCCGGCAAAGACGTCGTTGAGTCCATATTCGCCTTGCAGATAACCAGAACCGGGTACCAGGCTCTTCTTGTCTTTGACGATGGCTTCGACCATGTGCGTGATCGAGGCAGCCGGGGCGTAATAAGCACTGCCAGATTTGAGCAGACTGACGATTTCTCCGCCGCCTTTGCGCGTGCGAGCAACAATCTGGTCGATGGTGTCCTGATCCAACAACTGAGTAATGGGCACACCAGAGACCGTGGTGTATCTGGGCAGCGGCACCATAGAGTCGCCATGGCCGCCCATGACCATGGCCTGGGTGTCTTCCACAGACACCTTCAAGGCGTCCGCAATGAAGTAACGGAACCTCGTGGAATCCAATACACCTGCCATGCCGAACACGCGCTGTCGCGGAAAACCCGTGACCTTCATCGCCACATAAGCCATGACATCCAACGGATTGGCTACCATAAGCAGGATACAGTTGGGCGCCAACGCTTTGATCTTCTCTGCCACGCTCTCCACGATCCTGGCATTCTTGGCCAGCAAATCCATGCGGTCCATGCCGGGTTTCCTGGGCAAGCCTGCTGTCATGACTACGACATCCGAGCCTTCGATGGGACCGAACTCATGCGCCCCGGCTAACTTGACATCGAAGCCCGCTACCGGACTGGCCTCACCGATGTCCAGAGCTTTGCCCTTGGGCATGTCTTCGATGATGTCGATGAGCATGACTTCGCCGCCCAGCTCCTTCTGCGCAATCATGAGCGCGGTAGTTTCACCCACATGACCGGCACCAATCACTGAAATTTTCATCTTAGTTACCTCCTTTGAAATCTTTGAAGCTTGTCGGGTTAAAACGGATCAATTGCTTTAACCACGAGCCTCGATTCGGTTGCCTTGTTTTAGTGATTTCTAAAACGACGTTCTCACCCCGTAGAACCCGATCCTAAAGCACAAAAAACATGCCATGCATTTTGCAAAACTTCCCATGCTTTACAAACAATGTATTTATAAGAAAATACAGCACTTGCACTACCTCTCCCGATCCCGCCTTTGGAATGTGGCGCGCTCGTTTTCTCAGATTCGGTAAATTGAAAATCCTTCATTCTTACTTTTAGGAATTGCCTCATGATCGACACAAGTGTCTGGTGCACAGGCACAGGGTCTCCGGCGCGGACGGCTAATTGGGAAAACGTTTTCTGATCGGAGTCCTCTTGAAGCCTGACCGGTTCAAGTGGAAAATGGGTCTTATGGTGTCCGCCTACTCTGCTCTGCCGTAGTCTTGGGGAGCTTAGCGGTTCTAAGAAATCTGAACCGCAATGGGCGCAAAGACATCGCAAGAGAAGCCAATGCCCGAAGGTTTTGCCCCCCTTGCGCGCTTGGCGCAACCTTAGCGTACTTTGCGGTTTTGAAAAAACTAACCGCGCGAAAACTTTGTGTCCCTTGCGGTTTGAAAATACGCGTACCAACCGCTGAAAAGCCTCACTCAACAACCTTGGCTCAAATCGTACTAACTCGAATCCCGGCTTTAGATCGATCCCTTGTGGTGATGGACCCTGGAAAAATGCTCATGCACCACCCGCCACTGGTTGTTTTTCTTGTGAAACACGTGGGTTCCCCGGCCAGGGATTTCATGTACGCGATCCCCATCCCGCAGGACAACCACCCACTGAAAACTGGCCACTACAACCTCGCCAAAATTCTGCAAGAAAATGTTGGAGATGGAATACTCCACCGTCTCCCCTTCTTGCAGGTAATATTCAAAGGTCTTTTTGAGGTCGTTCAGACCCTGAATTCTCACGTGTGTCGTAGAAGAAAAACCCACCAGGTCTGGTTCGAAAAACTCGAGCACCTTCTCCAAGTCTTTGCGATTAAACGCCGCGGCCATCTCCTTTTCAATTCTGGTAATCTCTTTTTCTAATTCGCTCATGATTGATTCCTCCCACTGTAAACGCAAGTTTCGCCAGGTTTGATGAGAAATCACCAGCCACGCCTACCGAAACATGGCTTCAAGGCTTCTGTCCATGAATTTGCCTTTGAATAAATAGACGCCCTTCTTGAGCGCGATGTCGAATTCCAGCGTCTTTTTGATCCCAAGTTCAGCCGTTTCCATGACGTAGGGAAAGACCACGTTGCTCAACGCATGCGACGACGTTCTCGGAACCGCAGACGGAATATTGGGCACGCAATAGTGAATCACCCCCTGGTCGACAAAGACCGGATCCGAGTGTGTAGTCGGTCTCGAGGTTTCAATGCAGCCACCCTGATCGATGGAGAGGTCCATGATGAGGGTGCCCTTGCGCATTTCTTGCAGCATCTTTCGAGTAAACAATCGCGGTGGCTTCTCACCCCGGATGAACACCGCTCCGATGAACACATCCGCGAAGCGCAGCGACTTTTCCAGGTTGTAAGGCGTAGCTAAAGCCGTCACGGCCCGCTTGTTGGTCATTTCATCCACTTTGCGCAAGCGGGCCAAATCGCGGTCGAGAACCATCACCTGGGCGCCCAAACCCAGAAACGCCTGGATGGCGCTGATCCCCACGTGTCCCGCGCCAAGAATAACCACGGAGGCGGAAGGAATGCCCGGTTGGGCACTGAGGAGAACGCCGCGGCCACCCTTCTGCAGCTCAAGGTAATGGCCGGCGATTTGTGGCAGCATGGCCCCGGCAATGCCCCCCATGGCATCCAAAACCGAGTGCTCGGACTCCTCATTCTTCATGTATTCGTAGCCGATGGCTGTGACTTTCTTGTCTAACAGTGCCGCAATACTCTTGGAGGTACGCATGCCCAAATGAATGAATGAAAACAGCGTCTGCTCTTTCACCATCATTTCTGTTTCCGAGGCGTCAGGCGGCTCTACCTTGATGATGGTATCGGCACGACCGAAAACTTCTTCGTGAGAGTAAACAATTTCACCACCCACTTTCTGGTAATCCTGGTCCGAAAAGCCACTGCTGGCGCCACAATCCTTTTCCAAATAAACCTGGTGTCCTTCCTGCGTCAGTTCATAGACACCAGCGGGGGTAACCGCCACGCGATTTTCTTCGATGGAAATCTCGCGGGGAATGCCAATGTTCATCGTCTTATTCTCCAAAATTAAACATGAAAAACTCTAATGGATTAGATCAACTTCAAGTACCTGGCCAATTTTTCAGCTCCCTTCTATTTCCAGAGACGCACCAGCCTCCCTCCTTCGTGAAAGCTCCTGACCGCACAACCGCAGTTCCGGTCGAAATTGAGCGTTGTGCTACAACTCTATGATCTGATCAATCAGAGAAATATAGTTTTCAGAAGCATAGGGCTTGAAGCTAAACGAAACCTGAACCCACTCATACCCTGCCATGTTAAATGAAAAGACTTCTTTCATTTCGCAGGTGCAATGTGCTGCGACGGAAGAAGTGTCTTCAAGCAGAATGGTGATCGCATTCTCAGAAACATTGACGCTATCTCTGCATTGTGCCGAACAGAGCGTTCTAAACTCAAAATCCAATTGAAGAATGCCATTTTCATAATGCCAGTCTAAGCTTGCATTGTCGCCAGTATCAGACAATGCTGCGGCAGTGACACATCCTACCTGGTTGGAAGAAATGAGTTCAATAGATCCCGAAGATTCGGACGAAGATTGTTCGGTACAGTTGCTGGTCAACAAGACTGAGAGGACTAAGGAGATCGTTATGAACACTGCAATGCTTTTCATCGAAAGCCTCCAACATTTGTATGAAAAACCTAATGTTCGCAGACGTTGCATGTCAATAGATCTCAGGTTAATGCTCTGCTTTGGTTTTTCTCGACTCGAAAATTTTCACGATCACATAAGCAATTAGCGCGAAAACAAAGAAAACCAACAGCAGCCAGGCAACGCCTTGCAGGGTTCCGATGATGGTTCGATAGACTTCAAGAACCCACCTTTCAGTCGTCAGTGCAACGACTTTCGCATCTTTCTGCTGTGGAGAGGTGATGTACTTTTCGAGTTGCCAGATGCGAACGCCGCTGGAGATTCCAACGACCACAATGGCGAATTTAAGATACTTCAGCCAGGCCTCGCTGATGGTTTCCGAAATAATTCTTTTTAAAATGCTGTTAAGCGGCGCATTGAACACCCGCACCACCACAAATGACACTGCCAGTGCTATCACAAAGGTTACCACGAGTAATGTAATGAACATTTGATTGTCTCCTTTCACCAGACTTCGGTTTAAGCCGCTGCCCGAATAGGTGCCTCCTGAAGCCGGTTATTTGAGGCCTCGGGTTGACTCCCACACGGTGTCGAGTTCCGAGGCCTTATTTGAGGTCGTAACTTTCCAACTGCACGGAAGCATTTGTCTTGACAGTTATGGTTCTGTCGAGTACGTTGCCTTCGGCGTCTATTGCCTGCATAACAAAAGTTTCGTCGTCTTCCACTTCGACGACGCCTACCGAAGTAAACCATTGTTTCGTAATAACCTGAATATCCGGTGCAGTGATCTCTCTGACAACACGAAAGGCTTGGAACTCCCCCGCAGTCGTATTGATTTTGTCGATTGCTGCAACGGTTTTTGTGTCTGCAGGGAACAGGCCCCTGGTAAAATCCCATGAGTTGCCGACCTCCAAAGGAAAAACCAGGACATTCACGTTCCAAGGGTCTTGAGTAGTCTCTGCTTCATGGCTTGACTTAAAAAGTTGTGCAACCAGAGGATCGAACTCGCCAATGTTCTCCGACGCAACAGCTTTAAGCGTGTCACCCTTCATGGCAAACCAGGTTTGCCCGCTTACAGTCTTCCCACTATCGGGTCCGCTTAGAAATCTGTAGGTGGTATTAATTCGAAACGCCATGACTCCTAAGACTTCTTCTTGAGCCTCTATCTCCCAAACAACTCGGGTCTTCCACTGTTCATGAATGTCAACTTGCTGGTCACTGAGAACGGTCCTTTCAGCCGACACAGCATAAGTCCACTGATTGCCAACTTTCAAAGGAAACCTTGATTTGTTTAATCTTTCAGGACCAGTGACGCTGTCCGAGCAACCAAACAACCAACAGGTGCAACCAATCAGCCCCAATAGGACTGTCAGTGCACGCAACATTTTTGATTCCTCCTTAATAAAGTCTAAAGCCAGCCGGGTTGGCCAGGCCCCGGCCAATCCTCTCTTTAACGTCCCCAAAAGCCGTGCCCACGTGCTTCGCCAAACCCTCTGCTTTTGTCAACGGCAATCCCTTCTGTCGATTTCGGGCGGTCACATTTCACTCAGTTCCTTGACCGCTGCTTCACACCAGTCTTTGCAAGTCGTATTTTTCTATGATTCGATAGAGCGTTTTTCTGCTAATTTCTGCACAATGGGCAGCTTTACTAATGTTCCCGCGCTCCTTTTTGAGCAGATTTATAAAATACTCTTTCTCGAATTCCTGACTCAGTAAATTCCTGGCTTTGTGAAATGGCAAATCTAAAAGTTCTGTTCGGGAAAAATCCCGGAGCTCAGGTGCACGGGTAATATGCGCCGGTAAATCAGACAGAGCTATCCGTCGACCGTCAACAAGCGAGATCAGGTTTTCGACTAAGTTCTGCAATTCTCTAACATTGCCAGGCCAGGAATAATTGAGCAAAGCTTCCAGAGCAGTAGATTCCACGGTTTTGGGGACGATCCCCTTGGCCTGGCCAAGCAGGTCCTGGTAATAGTCGATCAGAATTGGAATATCTTCCTTTCTTTGCCGCAAAGGAGGAGTTTCCAACGGAATAACATTCAATCGATAATAAAGGTCCTCTCTCAGCAATCCCGTTTTAACTGCTTGCCAAGGTATCTTGTTGGTGGCAGCCACCACACGCAAGTTGACCTTAATGATTTCTTTGCCTCCCACCCTGCGAAATTCTCTTTCTTGGAGCATCCTGAGCAGCTTTGCCTGCAAGGCAAAGTCCAATTCCACGATTTCATCTAAAAAAAGCGTGCCGTTATGTGCATATTCCAGCAAACCTGTTTTCGCCCAATCGGCCCCGGTAAAAGCCCCCTTTTCGTGCCCAAAAAGCTCGTTCTCGAGCAAGGTTCCCGGCAAGGCCACACAATCCACCGCGACAAAGGAGTTGGCGGCTCTGTTACTATGCGCGTGAATAGCGCGGGCAATCAACTCGTTCCCGGTTCCACTTTCACCGTAAATGAGAACATTGGCCTCTGATTGTGAAATCTTTACGACCTTTTCGCACAGCGCCTTCATGGCCTTGCTTTTGCCGACCATGTTGCTGCTTCTCGACCCCGAACACTTGTTTTGAAAATAGTCGCTTCTGCGACCCGGGTCGTTACCTTTTTCTTTGAAAATGCCCCCTGTTCGATCAGGTAAATCAGAATTCTCCATCTTTCCATCCCCTCGAGCTTTTGTCAAATCAAGGTTAGCACGATCAACGGATTACGTCGCAGTGGCTCTTTTGCGTGTAGCTTCTTCAATAGCCTCTGCTACCAGCATGAAGTAGCGGTCCAGGGCACAATCTGCTCGTAGACGCACTTCGCACCTGCCGTCCTCCGTCTGCAAGCACTCTGTGCACACCTTTTGGCGCAGAACGGTCACATAGTCCTCTATTTTGGGACTCTCCACGGACCGCACCACCTCTATGACTTTAGGTAGAAAAGTCTCGACGGGACAGGTTCGATCCTCAGGCAATCCACAACGGACGAACTGCCCGAAGTTGTCAAATATGCCGCCGATGCAAACCGAGCATACCCGACTTCGAATCGCCTCCAAATATTCTTGCATGATATTCCTCCTCTAAAATGCCGTAAGGGACAATGGATGATATTAGATTTGTTCAGCAGCTCCTTTCTCTCATAAGGTTCTGACACCACCATTGAGAACCACTACCTGGTTGGGTCGTGATTGGTATTCTTGACGTAGATTTGTTCACACAAATTGGACTCCAGCGCTAATACGGTTTCGTCTATTTTTATGACGTAAGAAGGCCTTTTTTGCTCGAGGCGCACCACGTTTCCTGGAACGACGCCAAACAGTGACAGGCGGTCCAGGGTTTTGTTGCGGGCGGGCGCGATGAAGACGATGCTGGCCTGCTCGCCGATTTCCATATCTTTGAGACGATGCACCACGGGCTTGACGTCCCGGGTGAACTTGGCACAACACGGACCGCGGGGAATGGCAATGCCGTGCGGACAGACCGGTGGGTGACCCAGGAACGCGCAGACGCTGTCGGTGACCTCGGGGCTTAGAATGTGCTCGAAAGCACAGGCCGACTTGGCCATCTCTTTTTCGCTGACCTGCAACACATCCGAAAGCAGTCGTTCGGCGAGCAAGTGCCGGCGAATCAAAGATTCGGCTTTTTTCTTTCCCCTGGAAAGAAGCTGGATGGTGCCGTCGTGCACAGCCACGAAGCCATTTCTTTCCAGCAGTTTGATGGTAGCGCCGGAGGAAAAAGGCACCTGCGACAAAATGCTGTCCGAATCCACAATGCACTTCTCGTGCATGAGCCAAATAGTCTTGAGTATGTGGTCCGCGCGCTCACTCATCGGTAGCCTTAGCCTTTTTTTTGATTTTGCTCAGAAAATTCACGATGCTCGATTGCGTTGGCCACTGGTAACCACAATTGGGACAGCAAACCACTTGGCAGCCTCTGGCCAGAGGGCATTTCGAACAGAGCGGATTTTCCTCCGCCACGAACCGGTTGCCGCATAACGGGCAACTCAACAAAGAATCAGTGTCATTCACGATCTATTCGAATTTCCAGTTACATCATATCTTAAACCAGGTCAAAACAAAATTGAGAACCCCGCCTACAAAAAATGCAAAGGGTATGATGAACAAGGTAATGGCGACCGCCGTCTTCCATCCCCTTTCTTTAATGATTACAAAAAAATTGGCAATGCAGGGAACAAACAAGGTAATGGTGACCAGACTGACCACGATTTGTTGCGGATTCAGCAACCCCTGCCTTGCCATGCTAAACAGTCCCGCAGCGCCGTAATCGCGGCGCAGAAACCCGATGAGGAAAGCCTCAGCCGACTGTTTGGGCAGCCCCAGGATGCCACTTATTAACGGCCCAGACCAGGCCTCGATGGCCTTCAAAGCCCCTGTTTTGGCCAGCACAAACAGCACGAATGTGCCGAGGAAGAAAAGCGGCACCGCCTCTTTCAAGTACCACTCGACCCGCGCCAGGGTCTTGACGGCGATGTTGGTCAAGCTTGGCCTGCGCACGGGGGGCAACTCCAGAATGAAATCGGAGCTTTGGCCCGGCAGCAACTTCGAGGCAAAATAGCCAACGAGAATCAGGACGCCGGCCACGCAGAGCAGCCAGATTACCACGGCCGTCAGATTCAGCCCACCCAGAAGACCGAGAATGACCCCTAATTGGGCTGAGCAGGGAATGCCAAGCGCCAGCAGCAGGGTCACCAGAATGCGCTCTTTACGGGTTTCCAGAATCCGGGTGGTCAGCGTGGCCATGGTGTCGCAGCCCAGTCCTAAAACCATGGGCAGCACTGCTTTGCCGTTGAGTCCTAACAGTTTGAAGATTCGGTTCAGCATGACGGCCAGACGGGGCAGGTAGCCCGAATCCTCCAGCAGGCTAAAGGCCAGGAAAAAGGTAGTCACCACCGGCAAGACGATGGCGATGGAATAGGACAGGGCCATGGTGAGCAGACCATACGGCCCCACGAACAGATCACGCAACAGGGCCACCGGCAGTGCGAAAGAAAAAGCCTTCTCAAACCAGGGGGTAAGGAATTTGCCGAAGACCGTGCCCTCCAAAAAGTCGACCAGGGTGCCTGCCCCAAAAACGCCGACAAACTGGTACAGCCCATACAGGACGGCCAGAAGTACCGGCACGCCCCAAACCGGGTGCATGGAAAGGCGACCCAGAAAATCGCTGAAGCCAGGCCGCGAGACCTCGCTGCGCCGGTAGACCTCACGGAAGATTTCTTCGGCCTTTTGCAGGCGCTGCTGATTGATGACCAGCCCAGTGGGCTTGCCCAATTGCTGCTGCAAGCGTTGCCGCACGCTTTCAATTCTCTCAATAGCCGCCGCATCCAAAGACTCCTGAAGCCAATCCCGCAGGCTTTCATCCCCTGCCAACAACATCAAAGCGACAGACCGCCTGGAGATGGGAGTTGCGGGCAGATGTTGCAGCAATTCGGAGACAGCCGTTTCGATTTCCGCAGGATACTCGACTTCCAGGGTCGAGACTGCGGGACTGTTTGCAATCTCGTTTTCCAGGTCAAGCAATCCACGCCGGTGAATAGCCACGGTAGCGACAACGGCCACACCCAGGGTCTCTGAAAGTCGTTTCAGGTCAAGCTGGACGCCCCGGCTGTGTGCCTCGTCCATCATGTTCAGGTCTAAGATGAAAGGAATCCGCATCTCCGCCAACTGCACGGAAAGAAAAAGGGCGCGCCGCAAGTTCTTGGCATCGGCCACCTGCACCACCAGCCTGGGACTCTCTTTCAGCAAAATGTTTCTCGTGACCACCTCATCTTGCGAAAACGGCATCAAGCTGTTAATGCCGGGCGTGTCGATCACCACGTCGGTGCTGCCGTCATACTTGGCATTGCCTTTGGAGATTTCGACGGTCGTCCCCGGATAATTGGCCACGGTAACATAGCGACCAGTTAGATAGCCAAAAACCACGCTCTTGCCAACATTCGGATTTCCGACGAGAACGATTTTATCTTTTGCTGCCATGGCCTGTCTGAATCCTCATGCACCAAAGGTCACGTAAGCTTTGAGAATATCCAAGGCTGCCACAATGCCGACGATTTCATCCTTCCGGCTTACGAACAGCCGATGAATCCTTCCGGATACCATGATCTCCGCCAATTCCTTTACCAGGGTATTTTCAGGAACACGATAGATGAACGGGGTCATGATGTCTTGAACCCGCAAGGTTTCGCTTTCCTCCAGATGGTAGCCCGACAACTCCTCGGCGCCAAATTGCGCCTCCCAGGCTTTCAGGATGTAATCCGAGGCCACTTTGTCCGAAACGATGTGCTCGCGGCGTGCCTCATTGCGCACGATATCGGTGAGCGTTACCACACCCACCGGCTTGCCAGACTGGTCGGCAACGAGTGCCCCGGAGATCATGCGGTCACTGAACAACTCGGCGACTTCTTCCACAGACATTTGTGGCTGCACGCTGATCACTGGCGCGGTCATGATTTCCTTTGCGGTTAGTTTTGTCATCGACATAGCTAAGAACTCCTGTGTGGTGAAGCTAATGAGACTGTTGCCAGCAGCGATGAAGCGTTGCACCCAAGGGGCTTAAGTCTTCTTACTCAGCAACATTGAGACCTCGGTGTAACATGATACCTCAGTTTCCGGCTGGCGACAGTCTCACCTGGTCAAAATCAGGGAACTTGACCTGCAACGCATGCATGACGATCTTTTCAGCCATATTCAGGGTCATGCTGCCCAGATTCAGGACCATATCGTAATTCAACGGCTCTGCCGCGTCGTGGTGAAAGAATCTGCGGATAAAAGCCGCTCTCTGTTTGTCAGCGACGGCCACGATCTCGGCCGCCTCCGACTTGCCCACGTGTTCCTGCGCCATGATGTAGTTCACGCGTTTTTCTATGGGCGAGATGATTTTCAATCGCAACGTCTTAAAAGCGGGTAAGATGAAATTGCACCCGCGGCCCAAAATGACCGCGCGCCCGTGTTTGGCGATGGCCAAAATGACCGTCATCAGGTGCTTAAAGTATTTGTCGCTGCTCAAGGAATGTTTGTCCACCAGTGTTCTAACCCAGGTCTCGATTTCACTCTGAGTTTTTTCATCGAACGATTCCACAACGTTTCTTCGAACTTTAGCATTTTCCGCGATATATTCCACCAGTTCTTTGTCGTACAACTGCCAGCTCAGACGTCTTGCCAGTCTCTGCCCCAATTCAACTCCCTGACTGCCAATTTCCTTAGAGATGGTGATGCAGGGAACCGCCTGTTCCGGACGACTGACCTCACCGCTCTCATAGGTGCGCTCCCACAGGCGGATCTGCCTGGAAACAATCTGCCCCATGTGAATATCGTCTGAAATCTTTGACATGATTCTCAACCCCTCTACATAGTTTGTACTCGCCAGGAACCCCTGGATCCAGGTAGTCTGAAACCGTAGTGCAGCTTTACGAGAAACCGCGCATCCTGTTTCACACGGTTCGAAGTAAGCTCCCGCACTAGCGGGGAAAATAGTCGAGAACGAGCTGGCAAAGAACATTTCCCGGAGCTCCAGCCGGCCCACGAACAACCAAGCGGTCTCACAAACCTGGCGTCACAACTCCCAACTGACCCCAATAGAAGGCAAAACGGCCAGCCGGAATGGAACTGCCAGGCCACATTTATGCGCCATTTTTTGTTGGGTCGGTAATTGCAGTCCAAATAAAAGGTGTGGCGCTGGTCGAAATTTCGAGCCACGGTACGGCCGTCAATTTCTTCCTTGGCAAAGGCCCAGGCGTAGCTTAACCACCAGCTAAATCTTCCGCCAGTGTCTTTTCTTAGAAAAACTTCAAAGCCTTTCGCTTCGCCTTGGGTCGGCTCGATACGAACGCGGCTATCGTCGAATTCCGGGAAAATTTCGAGATCATCGGACAAATTCTGATACCGCGGCCGAACGTGAGAAAGCCGCTTCTGATAGGCTTCCACCCGAAGATTCAATCCGTTTTCAAAAACGTGTTCCAGTCCGATTACCCGATGTTCGGCCAACTCCGCCGGGTAAAACCGATCCTCACCATCTTGCACCTGCATTTCCTGAATGCCCTGGGATTGATAAAATCGTCCCCAGCCGACCCGCAACGCGCTTTGCGGTTTAAAAGCATAGACTAAGTTGAACCGAGGGCTGAAGGTTTTGTCGGTGGTGTAAGATTCAGAATCGTAGCGCACCCCTGTCTCGACAGTCAGAGGACTGAAAAGTCGGATTCTCTCCGCCACATAGGCCCCCATTTCATTCCCCAGGGGGTTCCTATTCACCTGTGTAGAATCCACAGTAGCCATGAAATTGTTAGGGGCCACTTGAACAAAGGTTCGATTACGGTTGAAGTAATCATAGTTGGTGGTAAAGCGCTTAACCTCGAAGCCCCATTTGAACAAATACCGATCGGACCATTGGTAGTGCCAGTCCTGCTTCAGGCCGTAGAAATTAAACGCTCGAATGTCCGAGACCCTTTCGCGCATGGCTTCATTTTTGAAAGAGAATTCAGCGCCCTGTCGGTTTTGGTCCACACGACCAACCGAAAGCACGGATTGCGCAAAAAGTTTAGGGTGCAGAAACGATTTCAGCGTCAACCAACCGTAGCTGTTGCCCCAATCTGAGTTCACCTTATCGTGGTCGTCGCTTTCAAAATCGAAGACATCGCCGGCCCGCAAAACGTGGGCAGACAAAATCTGGTTGTTGCTGAATTGATATTCAACCTTGCCCAACAGATCGTAATATTGGGGCGAAAGCTTGTCTTCGCTGCCTACGAGCTTCAAAACCAAATCGATGTAGCCTCGTCGGGCCGACACCAGCCACTGCCCCTTGCCCTTGCCAAAAGGTCCTTCACTCATGAAGCGGGCATTCATGAAACTGATTCCCAGCGAAGTTCTGTTCCTATTCGCAGGCGGCGACGCCGAGACAATGTTAAAAACGCCACTCAATTTATCGCCATATTCAGCGGGAAACCCACCGGTCATTAAATCTATGCCGCCAATGGCTTCCACATCGATGATGCTCAAGGCCCCGCCGAAATCTTTGAGGTGAAACGGCTCGTAAAGCTCCTGGCCGTCCAGAAGCACCAGAAGCTCCTCGTTCTCGCCCCCTCGAACGGTAAACTTGGAGGAAAAATCATTGCCAGCGACGCCGGGAAGGCGTGTCACCGCTCGATAAATATCTTCACCAAACTGGGGAATGCTGCGGATGTCTTCCCGGTTGAGCGTCTGTCGCACCGCAGCCTCTTCATGCATGATGGCAAAATGACCGGGCGTTACGACCACGGCCTGCAAGGGAAGCACAGAGCTCACCAGCGCAAAATCAAGTTCAACAGATGAATTTTCTTCCACACGCACATGGGCGATTTGTTTAGATTCATAGCCGATCACCGAAGCCTCAATGGTGTAGTCACCAGCCGGCACATTAGAAATCACGAAATGGCCATCCGGCCCGGAGGCGGCGCCGAATGGCGTTCCCAACAGCAGCACATTGGCATTCGGTAAGGGCTGGTGCGTGCTTCTCTCAAATACGCGGCCGGTTATTCTGGCTTGTGGAAAAACGAATTCAGAGTAGACCAATAGCCAGAAAAGACAGCCAAGTGGTGCCAGCGTTTTTAAATACGGATTCTCTATTTTAAATGCCCGCCATAGTTTCAGTTCCTACCTCAACTGCGATTAATTTCCCCCCCTCGAGCCTTAGTTTGTCCGATCAAGCCTCATTCTTGCCCTCGAGATAACAAACGAGACGTTTGTTTTACGAAGACTGTTCGCTGGCTTGCGCATCGATGACCGCAATGGCCGTCATGTTGACGACATCCACTTCGTTGAAATCTCCAACCTGCAGCACGTGCACCGGTTTTTTCATGCCCAGCAGAATGGGGCCGACAGCCTCGGCGCCACCAAGCCGGCGCAGCAGTTTGTACGCCACATTGCCAGCTTCCAGATTTGGAAAGATCAAAACGTTGGCGCCCCCTTTGCCTTTCAGGGCACTGAACGGGTAGGTTTCATCGATGATTTCAGGCACTACGGCCGTATTCGCCTGCATTTCACCATCGACCACTAAATCCGGTGCACGTTGTTTAACGATTTCCGTAGCGCGTCGTACTTTTTCAGCCAGTGGATGCCGGGCGCTGCCGAAATTGGAAAAGGAAAGCATGGCCACGACGGGTTCAAGATCAAACCGGCGCACTTCTTTGGCGCAAAGGAGTGCAATTTCCGCCAGATCCTCTGAAGTGGGTTCGATATTTACCGTGGCATCGGCGAAAAAGTAGACCCTGTCTTTGAAGATCATCATGTAAAGTCCGGCTACCTTGTGCACAGCCGCACGCATTCCGATGATCTGCAACGCCGGCCGAATGGTTTCCCGGTAGGCCTGAGTTAGACCGGAAACGAGACCATCCGCGTCTCCGCTGTGGACCATCATGGAACCGAAGTAGTTGCGATTCCGCATGATCTGCTCGGCCTCATGTGAGGTCACGCCTTTGCGCTGCCGAATCTGATAAAACTGTGCCACATAATCTTCGAATCTTGCCGACTTCACGGGATCGATGATTTCCACGCCCTTGTCCAAATTCAGGTGCAATTCTTGGATTTTGCCTTCGATGATTTCCTGGTTGCCCAGCAGAATGGGGTGGGCCATCCCTTCGTCCAGCACGATCTCACACGCTTTGAGAATGGGCACGTGGTCGCCCTCAGGGTAAACGATCCGTTTCGGTGCCTTCTTAGCCTTGTTGATCATGACGCGCATGACTTTGCGGGCTAACCCCAGGCGCGCTTCGAGCTTCTCTTTGTATTCGTCGATGTCGATCTTGGTCAGGGCCACACCGGTATCCAAAGCCGCCTTGGCCACGGCAGCAGCCTCCCAAAGCAGAACCCGGGGATCGAACGGTTTTGGGATGATGTAGTCGCGGCCGAATTCCAACCGTTCCAGGCGGTAGACTTTTATTACGTTGTAAGGCACAGGCTCTTTGGCCAACGCCGCCAGAGCTCTCGCCGCCGCCACCTTCATCTCCTCGTTGATGGCCGTGGCCCGCACATCCAGGGTGCCGCGGAAGATGAAAGGGAATCCCAGCACGTTGTTGACCTGATTGGGGTAATCGCTGCGACCCGTAGCCAGGATCACGTCGTCGCGCGCGGCCATAGCCTCTTCGTAGGTAATTTCCGGATCGGGATTGGCCATGGCAAAGAGGATTGGATGGTCGGCCATGGACCGGACCATCTCTTTGGTCACCAGATTGGGCGCGGAAACTCCGAAGAAGACATCCGCCCCTTTGAGAGCGTCCGCCAAAGTGCGGGCCTCGGTTTCCACAGCAAACAGTTCCTTGAAGGGGTTCATGCGTTCCTTCCGCCCTTTGTAGACAACCCCCTTGCTGTCCGTCAACATCACATTTTCTTTGCGAACTCCCAGTTGAATGTAAAACTTGGCACAGGCGATGCCCGCAGCGCCAGCTCCGCTGATTACTACTTTGAGTTCATCCAGCCGTTTCCCAACCAATTCTGCGGCGTTGAGCAACCCGGCACCGGAAATGATCGCCGTACCGTGTTGGTCGTCGTGAAAAACCGGAATGTTCATCTGTTTTTTCAACTCCTCCTCGATGTAGAAGCACTCCGGCGCCTTGATGTCCTCCAAGTTGATGCCGCCAAAGGTAGGCTCCAGCAGCTTGACCACGCGTATGACTTCGTCCGGGTCGTGAGAGTCGATCTCCAGGTCGAAGACGTCGATGTCGGCGAAGCGCTTGAACAGCACGCCCTTGCCCTCCATCACAGGTTTGCCGGCCGCGGGGCCAATGTCGCCCAGTCCCAGAACGGCCGTTCCATTGCTCACCACCGCCACCAAATTCCCTTTGGCCGTATATTTGAAAATGTCGTTGGGATTCTTCTCGATCTCCCGGCAGGGTTCAGCAACGCCAGGCGTATAGGCCAGAGACAGGTCTTTCTGCGTCACGCAAGGTTTGGTAGTGGACACCTCGATCTTTCCAGCACGCCCTCGAACGTGATAGTTGAGGGCTTCTTCTTTGCTAAACATGGGTCTGACTCCTTCCTTTCAGAATTCGCTCCTGGTGAATTGTCGTTAATTATCTAACCAGTCGACCTGGCGTTTTGATCCGCTTCTTTCTTCCATCTCCTGACAAATAATTCCTCCAAGTGGTGACGACTGGCGGAGTCTTTCAAGTTTTTGTCCAATTGGTGGTTAAATTCATCAATGGCCTCTTCCAACTTGCCCATCTTCGAATAGACCACGCCCAGATGGTAGTGCGCCATGATGTAGTCTGGCGTGAGCAGCGTGCACTTTTTGAAGTGTTCTGCGGCTTCGTCATAACGTCCAAGGTGGTAGTAGGTCAACCCCACTCTGTAATGTGCAGCGCTGTATTCAGGATTCAAGGCCAAAAGCTTTTCTAAATAAGTCGCAGCTTCCGAAAGCCTGGTTTGGTAATAGAGCACGATGCTCAAATCATAAATCAGCTCGATGTTTTCCGGTTCAATCTCGATAGCCATTCGGTAACGCGACTCTGCTTCTACCAGACTCCCTTTATGAAACAACACATTCCCCAGGATTTTTTGCGCGTAGGAGTTGTCCAGGTGCTGGTCTGCAAATTGCCGCAGCGCTGCCAGGTTCTGGTCGCTGTGGCCCCGACTCACAAAATCGACCACGGCCCAAAGATTTTCATTGCTCTTGTCTTCTTGCAGTGCACCGCCACAAACAAAACAATAACGGTGAGAATCCGGTCGTTCAGCTTCACAATTGTTGCAATACATGTCTCCCTCTCAATGAAACAAAAAAAATGACCCTGCCTCCAATAGGCGCCGCCCACCTGATGGAGGGCTTCTCAAACACTAACCTCATAACCGATGCAAGTTCCCCGCTTCTGGAAGTCCTGCAGGGCTACTTGCGAGTTCAATTACTCAGTAGTCCAGGTGGGCGGCTTTGTTTGGCAAATCACCGGGCCAGATCTATTTCAAACTGGACCTGATGTGCTTGTTATGCTTCTTCAAATAGTCGCGCCAGAGCACCAGGAAGGCTTCCGGCGCTTTTTCAAACGTCTTTACACAATCCTGGCATTCAAAGTAGTATTTGTCGCCCAAGTATGAAACAAAGAGATTCTCAGCAACGGCCTGCTTACTCGCAACCGGCGCGTAACAGACCGGGCAGTAGGTGTCGGCCTCCTTTTCCGGCACCGAGGGATGATTGGCACGATGCAACTCGGCGACATAATCGCTAACCAAGCGCATCTCGCGATCGCTCAATTCAATCGGCGGCATTTTGGTTTTCTCGACAAACTCAAGATGGGCGCGGACAAACATGCTGTCGTTGGCAATGAAAGGATCGGCCAGATTTGGCGCGGTCGAATCTCCTCTGGCCTCCCCGATGGAATGACAGGTGCCGCATTTCTTGCTCTCAAATACCTGCTTCCCTTGCAGCGCTGTCTTGCTGAAACGGGTAGTGTTGTCATTGCCACCCGAGTTGCAGCCGATGAAATCTGCAGTCAGTATGAGAACAAAACCGAGTCTGAACACATTCTTTGTGAACATGGTACCTCCTTACTCTGGCTTAGAAGCCAGGTTCAAAAAATGTTAACCCAATTGCTGCGGGTGCGACGCTCACCCAAATGTTTGCACACCTGCCAGGATTCACCCCCAGGCTGGCTTCGAATGGACAAAACTGGACAGGGGGCTATTTTGATCACTTTCTCTGTCACGCTGCCCATCAAAACTTTGGAGACGCCGGTGCGGCCGTGCGTCGCCATGGCAATCAAATCGATGTCCCAATCCTGAGCAAAATCTCGAATGCCGTAGCCTGCGGAACCCACATGGTGCCGCACGAATTTCTTCGTGAGGATTTTGTTGAATTCGTCCGGGATTTCCCATTGATTGGCCAACCTCTCTTTGACCTGCTCAAAGTATTTGCTCTCCATCTCCTGGCCGCGTCGATCCACACGGTACCCGAATTCAACCACATGCAGCAGGTGAATTTCTGCCTGAAACCTCTCAGCCAGAGCAGCCACCGTGGGTACCACGGTGTAAGAAAGCGGCGAGAAATCAATGGGCACAAGAACTTTTTTGATGGCCATACTCCCCCTGGAGTGGACGGTCAACACAGGACAAACCGATTTTCGCGTCACCTTTTCGCCGGTGGAACCCAGAAACAGGCGCTCAATTTTCGAGAGACCTTTGGCCCCCTGGATGATCAGGTCGACCTTTTCCTTTTCTGCGTACCTCAGGATCTCCAGGTAAGGGGACCCCGCTTTGATTTCCTTCTTGTAGACACCCCTCCAATCGCCGGAAAAGCTGTTTAATTCCTCCAGAACGTCTTCCGGTTTCTGAACGCCAAAGTCGGGGAAATCAGGCATCAAGGCCGAATAAGCTTCGGTCATGCTTGGACAGACGTGCAGCAGAATCAGTTGAGCGTCAAATGCCTCGGCAAACATCTTAGCGTAGTCGAACGCTTCGTGGGAGGCTTCAGAGAAATCCAGAGGGCACAAAATTTTCTTAAACAATTTCATCGAACCACCCCCTCACAGGTAATTAATTTTCTTGGCGTATCGTTCTAATTCTTCGCGGTAATTGGGATGAGCAATGCCAATGAGCGCTTCCGCCCGTTCCCTGAGACTTTTACCGTGCAGATACGCGATCCCAAATTCGGTAGCGACATAATGAACATCGCCGCGGCTGGTGACCACACCTGCGCCTTCTTTGAGGTGCGGCACGATGCGCGTGATCTGGCCGTCCTTCGCGGTGGCGGGCAATGCAATGATCGGCCTGCCGCCGCGGGCCCGGGCAGCACCTCGAATAAAATCGACCTGGCCGCCAAAGCCAGAATAGATTTTGTGCCCAATGGAGTCGGAGCAGATCTGGCCGGTCAAATCGACTTCAAGGGCTGAGTTTATGGCAACGATGCCGTCATTTTGAGCCACCACAAACGGGTCGTTGGTGTAGTCAACCTGGTGCAGTTCGAACAGCGGATTGTTGTTGATGTACTCATAGAGGTCCCGGCTCCCCAAAACAAAGGTCGCGATGACTTTGCCCGGATGCAAAGTCTTGCGTGCGTTGGTCACAGTTCCGGCCTCTACGGCACTCATGACACCGTCGGAAACCATCTCCGTGTGCACTCCCAGGTCCTGGCGGTCTTGAAGCAGGGTCAGGACTGCATTGGGGATGCCACCAATGCCCAACTGCAAGGTAGTGCCGTCTTCGATTAGAGGCGCAATGTGCCGGGCAATCTGCTTTTCCACTTCAGTGTTCGGTTTGGGTTCCAAGGTCGGCAAAACTTCCGAGGATTCAACGATTTTGTGGATGCGCGACACGTGCACAAAACAGTCGCCCAGGGCACGGGGCATTTTCTCGTTCACCTGGGCAATAACGCACTTAGCTGTCTCAGCCGCACTTTTGGTTGCTGCGGTTTCAACACCGAGAGAAACGAACCCGTGGTCATCCGGCGGCGAGGTGTGAATGATGGCCACATCTAACTGGATTTGCTCTCGAAAAAGCCTGGGTATTTCATACAAGAAAATGGGAAAATAGTCGGCCCGGCCTTCGTTGACCGCTTGGCGGTCGGCAGGCCCCACGAACAGGGATTTATGACGAAAATGACCTTGCATCTCCGGCCCGGACAGCGGGTCATCCCCTATCAATAGCAGATGAAAGACCTCCACGCGCTCCAGTTCATCTTTGCGCCTGGCCAATGCGTTCAGAATTACGTAAGGGGTTGCGGCATTGCCGGAAGAGTAAATTTTATCACCACTCTTGATCAGAGAAACCGCTTCCTCCGCACCGCAGACTTTGCTTTTGTAGTCTTCAATCCATTTCATGTGTCGGTTTATCAGGTTAGCCTTTCTATGAACCCATCCTATGACGCGTTGGGATTCCCTTCGGTCAATCTAAACTGAATTGGAATGGAGACCCACACTTTCACCGCGCGGTCCCGTTGTTTGGCTGGTTTCCACTTCACAGCCATCACGGCATTGTGAGCCGCTTCACCGAAACCAAATTGGACCCCGACAGCTTTTAAGATTTGGGTTTTGACGGGATTGCCCTTTTCATCGATCAAGACACCGATAACCACAGTGCCTTCAAAGCCTGCTTTCTTGGCCAGGGCCGGATAGACCAGGTGCTTGCCAATGGCAGCCATGCCGCCGATGGGCACCGGGGGTTCGTCGAAGGGAACGAAAACGTACTGATCCTCGATGTCATCGCCTTGACTGGGTGGCGGTGGCAGCGACGATAAATCCAGATTGAGCTCCGTCGATTCGATGGTGAGGTCTTCGGGCACATCCTCGTCCTCTGTCGGCACGGGCACCGAGGGACGCGGTGGCGGCGGCGCCTGCTTGATCTGTTCGGTTGGTGGAATGTCCTCCACCTTTATTTCTATCGCCTTGGCCGTCCGTTTCTCGGTGTTCAACCGTATTTTAGGCAATGCGTGAAAAATCGCAAAATGGAACATCAGGGAAAAAATCAAAGACAATTCCAGCGTTTTGCGGTATTTGAATTTCAGGTCTACTTCAGGATTCTTCAAGGGTGGCATTTTCAGGTCTCCTCACTTTATTACTTGATACTTTGCCATGTTTGCGTTACAAAAAGACAACAGCCTTCCGGTGCAAGCTGTTACGAAGTCCAGGCCAATATGGCTCTCCGGCGAACCCATCATCGCAATCAGAAATCTCTTGAATTACGGTTTTCTTGACCAGTCGTTCGGTGACTATTGCTAAAATTGGCTACGTTTCTCGAATGCCAAAAATGTGCCATGAAGCGTGGGTTCCAGGAGTCTACCTTAATCCACTGTTTTTCTTGAAGCGCGACCCTGGAAAAGCGATTCCAAGTGCTGGAGTTGATTCTTATTTGTGGGAAAATTGAAAGCTTGATTCTCAAATGTGGGAAAGGTCAACGGTTGACAACCAAAGCCAGGCAATCAGGAACAAATCTGTTGGCAACAATGCGAATCGGTCTTCACCAAATTCTTAAAATTGAGAAAATAATCCAAGACTACTTAACCAACTTTCACGGGCCAATGGAAGCCATCGTTCTCACCGTGTTCGAATTCGATGCACAGCGAGCAGGCCAAATGAAAAAGTACGTGCACGCCGAATCCCAGGCGCTGTCAGAATTGCAAGCGGCCTTAGCGGCGGGCGACCAGGCAGAATCATTCAGAGGGCTAAAGCGATCAAGACGAACTTCGCCAAACTGTTCATGCTGTTCGGTGATTTCGACAGCGTGAAGTCCTAAGTTTCGGTGCTGCCAAATTAGGCCAGGTATTGACTTGTGTGGATGGTTTCAAACCGTAAGGTAGGCAAAGAATGCACAAGAGTCTCGAAGTGTAAATCCGTACAATCCAGGTTCTAATTCTTTTTGCACCTTACTAGAGTTTTGCTACAGAATTCTGTGGTCGTGGCCACAAGTCGTCTTCTGCATTCCAATTTTCCCCACTCGATGAGTCCCCTTTCATTTTCGCATTTTTAGTAATTTTCATGTTCAATATTCTCAAAATTGGGAATGTGTGCGTCTCTTGTCTTTTCTCCATTCTCGAAATAACAAGGT
>JBHHYI010000014.1:0-42762 GCA_046757525.1 bacterium
TGATAAATTTCTTCTCAAATGTGTATCGGATTCTCAAGCCTAATCTTAATTCAAAGCTCCTTCTAAAATCACAATTTCTTGCAGAAATTTTGCAAAATCTATGCCACCGGATTTGACGCTGCATTTGCTTAAGAACAGAGGATTTAGCACAGATTTTGAGAATAATCCACGGCCAATGCCCTTCTTTCTTGCATTTTGGGGGACTTACGTGTACAAAGTTCGCACAATGTTTCATTTTTGAACAACAAATGATTCGAGGGTGAAAAAACAAAACAGCGTTTACGCAAATAAACGCTGTTTTGAGTTTTCGCGATCAGGCGATCTCTTTGTAGAGGGTTTTTAAGGCTAATGAATTGCGGGAGTTCTTTTTCAGCCCTAAGTGCTCAGCGATTGCAAGCAACATTTCATCTAAAGACACGCTGGGCTGCCAGCCAATTAGTTTTTTTATTTTTGCAATCGAGGGGACCCTGCGCTTCATGTCTTCAAAACCAGACTCGTAAGCTTCTTCATACGGAATATGAACGATCTCCGATTTGCTGCCCGTAATCTTTTTGACTCGGTTGGCTAATTCCAGAATAGTCACTTCTTCCTGGCTGCCAATGTTGAATATCTGACCCACGGCCTCAGGGGTTTCCATCAAATTGATCAAAGCCTGGACCACATCCGAGACATAGGAAAAGCACCGCGATTGCGAGCCGTCGCCATACACGGTGATCGGCTCTTTTCTCAGTGCCTGGCCGATGAATCTGGGAACGACCATGCCGTACTGCCCGCTTTGGCGCGGGCCAATGGTGTTGAACAGCCGTACGATGACGCAAGGCAGCTTTTTCTCTTTAAAGTACGCCAGGGCTAGGAATTCATCGATGGCTTTTGAGGAGGAGTAGCTCCACCGGCTTTTTGTGGTGGTGCCCAGCACGCGATCATCTTCCTCTGAGAACGGTGTTTTTTCATTTTTCCCGTAAATCTCTGAGGTCGAAGTTATCAGCACTTTCTTCTTGTAACGATTGGCGATTTTCAGGACCATGTGGGTGCCGATGATGCAGCGCTCGATCACTTCGACGGGATGATTCACGATGAGCTGCACGCCCACAGCCGACGCCAGATGGTAGATCATGTCGCACTCGCTCACCAGCCGGTCCATGACGGTTTCGTTCAGCACGGTCTCGATGACGAAGTGAAAATTGGGATAATTGCGCACGTGTGCAAAATTTTCCATCTTACCCGTCGACAAATCATCGACAATGGTAACCTCATTGCCCCTTTGCAACAAGGCGTCGGCTAAGTGGGTGCCAATAAAACCTGCTCCACCAGTAATCAGTATCTTCATGAACACTCTCCTTCTGCATGCGAAATATTCAACAATATACAAAAATCATTACTTAGAATGGCCGTTCGTGACAAACTTTTCATATAAATTTTGGAAGTTTTGCACCTGCAAATCCAGTGAAAAATGTTTCTCAACACGCTCGCGACTGCGCTTGCCAAAGGCTTGCCTGCGTTCCTGGTCTGAAAACAAGTTCAAAACTTTTTCAGCGATTTGTTCCGGGTCCCTCGGTGGGATGAGGTAGCCCGTCTGTTCATTTACCACCAGTTCGGGAGAACCATCGACTGCCGTGGCAACGACGGGCAGCCCGGTGGCCATGGCCTCCAGGATCACATTGGGCAACCCTTCGTAAAGTGAAGGCAGCACAAAAATGTCGAAGGTGCGCATCAGTTCTTTAACATCGTTCCTGAAGCCCAGAAACAAGAAATGCTTGTCGAGCTTTTTTGCCTGGACCAACGCTTCCAATTCACCGCGCAATTCCCCGTCACCCACGAGGACAAATCTTGTTTCAGGCAGTTGCTCCACGATCTTGCCTGCCGCTTCAATCAAATAGCGATGCCCTTTTTGAGGATGCAACCGGGCCACGACACCCACCACAGGCGCCTCTAAAGGAATTTGCAATTCATTCTTCAGCGAGTTGTTTTTCCCCTGTCTAAACAAATCGAGATTGACGCCGTAAGGAATCACCACAACTTTGTCCGGCCGCAGGCCGCGCTTTTCTATCAGCCATTTTGCGGTTGCGTCCGAAACCGACACCACAGTGTCACAATAACGCATGGCGAAGCGGTAGGCCCAGAGTCGTCTCTTGAGCAGCCATTCCGGTGCTGAAATGGTTTCCCACGAAAACACCGCTTTGGCGTGACCCAGGCTGCCCGCCAGGGCGCCGACCACATCGGCATAAAACAAGGTGGTCATGACCACGTCAATTTTCTCTCTCCGAATCAGTTTGGCCACTTTGAAGACCAGGCTGAGATCGATGCGGCTTTTTCTCTGCAAGCCAACATAGTTCACGTTGAGCTTTTCCACAGCCTCCCGAATACGGTCGCCCATGCCCAAGCTGCAGACCGTGGTTTTAAAGCGCGACCGGTCCATTTGGGAAATCAGCTCCAAAAGCTTGGTCTCGGCCCCGCCCAGATTTAGCCCTTCGACCAGTTGTAACACGTTGATTGTGGATTCCGCTGTCATGCGTGCTCTTTCGATTTCTTTACAAATCCGACGAGAATTCTTTCAATAGCTCGCCGGTTGGACGCATTCGACGATAGAACAGTTTTTTTGAAGTAGTAAAACCAGCAAAGGTCTTTGAACCGGCGACCTCAGGTGCAAGGAGAATGAAATCCGTCCATTCCGAAGTAACGATCTTGACCGCCACGGCCTTGGCTTTGTCAACCACGCGATCTTTCATGGTAACCGGCACAGAAGACACGCCCACGCTCTCTATTTTTTGACGGTCAGGGAATGGCAGCATCACGTCCAGGAAGGCTTCAGGAACCTTCCCCTTCTTACGATAAATGATGACTGGCGCAGCCATCTTTTCGCCATATTTTGGAGAAATCCACCCCTGGATGGGATTTTCTGAACCGGCGACCCTGGTTACCGACACCTGGTCTGCAAAAAGCGGAAAAAGGAGCAGATTGGCCCCCTCCGGATTGTTGCTGACCACGGATTTGTTTTCATCCGATATTTCAAGCGGCATTGGCATGAAGTGAAAAAGCTGCGCGTACTCATGGTTGCCTTTGCCGGTCAGAACATCCCAAAGAACCCAATAGTCGGGTTTGACAAATAGGATCCTGCGCGTGTGTTTTACGCGATGGTCGATGCGTTCTTTCACATTACCGTAGCCATTTTCGTAGGTTGCTTCTAAGTAATCGAAATCGGGCGTAGTGAGCCACTTGTTGGGTAGAGGTGCGTGTGGGTCACTGGCCCACTCGTCTTTACGGGGCATTCGCAGTTGGCTTTTGCCGTCAACCACGACCGTATTGTGGGCGAAAGAAGACTCGAAGTACTTGTGCCACTGGTTGTAAACGTAGGTAAAAGTTCCGGCTTCGACGATAAACGGAGAACCGTAAGCGTGAAGCTCAAAGCTCAGTTTGTCCTCGTGTCCGTGTGCAGAACCGAAAAGTCCGGCATCCACGAGGCAATACCGGGCCTTTTTCGTCCAACCGCTGCGCATGACATAAAAACCGGTATAGGGGAACGCCACGGAGGTTTTGGATGGCCTCAGACCCGACTCGCCATCGGTGGCAAAATACTCAAACTCTGCGCGGCTGAATTGCCTGGCCGGCTCATGGAACAGGGGCCGCAACACCTTGCCGCTGAAGCCGTCATTGACTTGTGGCATTCGGCCGTCTGGACGCACGGTATAGAGCAAGAACTCGTACATTCTTTCTAATTGTCGGTTGAAATTCGCTGTGAGGGCCACGTCATGATTTTGAGCAAAATCAGAAATCGTTTGCAAGAGACGAACAACGTAGCGGTGATAAAATATCGAGCCCTCGGTATAGCCACCATCCTCATAGACATCCTGTGTCACCTCCCGGTCCAGCCGTTCGACGGCAAGGTGGCGCCATTGCCTGGCCATTTTAAATTCCGGAAACATGGTCCCGACTTTGAGCAAGCCATAGCTTTCTTGAATCAAGTGGTTTCTGCGCGGCGACCGAAAGTAGGAAAGAAATTGAGCATGATCGTGGATAGCCGCCAACAACTGAATCTTCAGCTCCGGACTGACGCTTTTCGATGGTAGAAATGCGTAAAACGCGTCGACCCAACTGTCGCTCATGCGCAGACCGGCACCGATAAGCCGCCACACCGGGTCTTTTTCGTTTTTCCATTTGGGCAGCGAAACTTGCTCAAAAAAGCCTTGCATGAGGGCGCTAAAATCCCTGGCGTACTTCTCGTCGCCCGTCAACACATAGGCAGCAGCAACGTCCCACATCCACTCAAATTCGTTAAGCGCATAGAGCCAAATTTTGTCGTCCGTCGGATTCCTATACCAATCGATCTTGTCTGGCAGTTTCCTTTTGACATCCCAGAGGGTAAATTCCCGGCTTAGAACCGCATTGGCGCTGGCAATGATCACACTGGAGTCTGGATACAGCCGCTTGACTCTCTCCCGGATTTCCTCTGTGGTAGTTTCAGATCGAGTCATAAAATGGTTTAGAAATTGCGCTTGCGTGGCATCCGGATCCCGTTCGGCCACCGCAGGAGACAAATGGCTCAGTCCGTCGGAAGAAAACTCAAACAACTCAAAGAAATCCTTGCCCATCTTTTTTGGCGCCGGTTGCAGACGGCTATGGGCTGGTTTTGTGTAAGCAAAGCCATTCACACCCACGAACACAAGCACCAAAGCGCCAAACACAATCGAAGAATAGACCTTGTGCAAAATTCTTGTATCTTGAAATAGGCGCAAGTAGATCGCAAACGTAACTGACACAGAGACTAAGAGCAATATCAAATTGCCACCAATACTCCCGGGCTCGTGAAGACCAGGCAAAAAGCGTCGGTTAACGAAATAAAAAATGGGGAGCATGCCTATTGCTGCAACCAGTGCCGAGAGCGCGAGTCCTTCCAATTTGGCAAAAAGCAGCCAAACACCAGCAAAAGCCAAGCTCACAACGAACGCGATGAGGCCAAACTTGTTCAACTGATACTGCACAAAGTACAAGGCAACCTTTTGAAGCTCTGACGTAGAGTAGGACTCGTTGAGAACAAAGTAAAGCACGCGCGTGGTGCTGCCGGCCAGTGCGCAAAGGAGTCCCAGGTACACACTGAGTTTAATCTTATAAAAATAAGTCTTACCTGGGATTTCGGTCATATTAATATTAATTCTTTTCAGGATTAGTGGCTAATAAAGGCAAAAATCTCTTCCTTATGAGGCTAACGTTGTCTATTGACTTCCTGAGGACTTAACTGTGACGCCAACAGGTGCTGCAGGCGGCCCTGGAACGGCATCCTGGTAATTCTCATTAAACGTCCAGTTATTAAAATCATAGATTGCGGTTTGACCATGCCTCGTTACCGTCATGATGTTGTTGTTCCAGCTCACAATTTTGTTGCCTTGGTTGTCGATGGTTTCCATTCTTTTGAAGGGGAAATTGCAGTCTCCAGGGCTGTCTAATCCGCAATAATCGTTAGACGAGATTTTTGTTCCACGGGAGGTGCGGTAATAATCATCAGCTAACAAAGCATTGCTCTTTATGGCATTTTTGAACACGGACCAAGTGGCATAATCCACGCCCTCGGTCGCCAGCTCGACTGCGGCCGAAACCATGCCCAATTTCAAAGCAACCATAGTCAGTCCCAGTTTGCGAAACGTCCATCCCCCCTGAGTTTCATCGAGATCCCAGTTGGCATCGCTCTTGCGCTCCCAGTAATAGGGTTGGGAGCCGATATCGGCAAATATGGCGTTGCGATATTGCCTACCCCTTAGACCCAGATAACCGGTCTCTTTGGTCGAAGGGGGTGCCACGGGATCGGCGTTAATCCAGAATCTGATAAATGATTCTTTCTTTCGGCCGCGGACGACCACCTGCCATCCCGAATTGCGTGATCCCACGTTCGAACCAATATTATAGTTTTTGGTTACAAAGTCCCATTTGCCGAAACGGGGATCGCTTAACAGTTGATGACCGTTGTTCTCCATATGAAAATGCCAATAGTCGTCACGTTCATCTGTCAACACGCCCACATCCACAAGTAGAGGCGGGGGCACGTAGTTAACTATGTAAAGCGCCTTGACGTCAAAGCGCGTCACGTCCTCGGCTGCCCCCCAGTAGATATAGGTTGGAAAAATAGGATTTCTGGCGGTGAATGTGTAATCTCCACGACCGACGGTACTTCCCCAAGCGTTGGCGTTGCCGATATCCATGATCGCATCCAACAACATCAGGTCGCCTGCCATCTTGGCCTTATCCTTGAGCGGATCGCCATCATCCAACAAGCTCCACAGCAGAGCCATAGCTCCTGGAAACGCCCGGTGATAGTCGATGGAGTCAAATTCTCGGTTTCCACGCGGCGATTTCTTGCCCACGTACCAGCTATCCAATGTGTTTTCAATCCAGTCTTTGCTCAACTGATTGGCATCATAAGGCCCACTATCAAATGTGTAACTTCGTCCATTATAACGGAAATCAGGCCAGCTATTTCGGTAGAAATCCGGAATGGGCGAAGTCACTGACACCGGATGACCGTAAACCGGGAAGCTCAACGTGCTGTCGAAGTACTTAGTATACAAATACACGCCAACCATTGCATAGATTTGCTTATTGGGGTTTAAGTCCCCGAACGCGCCACTTTTTTCGATCAGCTCCAGGTAGTTGCTGTGAATCGTCTCTTGTTGTGCAGTCGAGAGAATCTTTGTGCCTCTGTTGCCATATTTCAACAGCATGAAGACGGCGTAACCATGTTGCGCCCGAATTCCTTTGAACCAATAATCGCCCAGCCAGTGGTCAATGGCCTCAGCCACCACGGTATCATAAACGCCCTTTTCCAACCAGCCAAACAGATACTCTCTGCGTTTCTCCATGGTCATAGCAGAATTCGGCGCGGGTAGCGACTCCAACCAGTCCTGACGTCTCTGCACATAGGTTCTCCCGTCAGCTCCGACACTAAAGCTCTGCCCCGGCAACTCAACGTCTCCCATAAAAAACAGGCTCGCGGTCCCCACGACAATCCAGAATTGGGGGAATGTGAACCAAACCACAGCGTCAACGACTGCTTTGCACGTTATTCTTAGATTCTTAAACATCGCTCCATCTCCGTATCCACCAGCCCCCTCCGGGTTGCCAGTGACTATCATCGCAGGTCCAGTGTTATTTTTTTGCACGGGCTACCAGGTGTAAACCGGAAGAATAAAACCAGCGTGGAAACAGGCTGAGAATGCGCAAAATCACCTTCCCTAGAGCATTAAGCTCCCAAATCTCACCCTCTTTCTTGCGCAAAAAATACCAATCGGCCCACAGACCAATATGACGATTTCTTTCAGTGGGTTCGTAATCATCGATATCCGTGTGGATAATCTCAAAACCCGTTCTTTCCAAGAAAGAACGCAATTCTTTCTTCGTAAAGCGGTACTCCCAAAAATAGTTGGGTTGACCACGGAGTTTTCGGATTAGGAAATAAAAGCCGCGAATAGGATGCGCGACAAAGCGCCGCAATGGCGTCAAGTAAGGCGTGGTCACAAAGGCCAGCCCCCCCGGCTTCAAGATTCGGTGGGCTTCTTTCAGAGCCTGATCCGGACCGTGTTCAAAATGCTCGATCACACCGAGCGATATGTAGGCATCGAAGGAATTATCGGGGTATTTCAAATCCGTGATGTCGCCCAGTTCAACCGCCACATCGGGATTAAACGCTTTGGCCTGAGCAACAATATTCTGGTCGTATTCGATGCCGACAATGCTGTGCCCCTTTTTTTGGAACCATTCGCACCAGGCGCCAAATCCACAACCGCCTTCGAGAATCTGAGCTTTGGATCCGTTCAGATACTGATCAAAAATGCGCACCAAGGTGCGATTTTCAAAGCTCTTAAGCTCGCCCTCCAGGCTGCGATTGTCCCATTGGTCCAGGTCGTGCTCTTTGCCAGTCTTAAAAGACAAAAATCGATAGCTCATTTACAATTCAACTCCCAAAACGCCTTTGAAGGCAAATCCGAAGACCAGGCTTAACACGAAAAATGCAACCAGCCAGTGCATGTGCATCCCCAGCAATTTAAACTCCCGTTTAGGATAAACCAGCCCGATAGAAAACACCGAAGCCGATTTGGGCACACTCGGCTCAGCAGGGTTCATCAGCGTGGTGCTAAACTTGCCGCGCGCAATTTGAGGCGCAACTGAAATCAAACGATCCACAACGTCGATGCGTTTTTTGACGCTTCTGCCCGCAAGTTTAAAAGCCACCTCATAAGAACCGGGCTGTTCGGCCTTTATGCGCCAATCGATTTCTTGCAATTGCTCGATTCGAACCGGAGGGGTTTCAACGCTCAGTCCGGCCGGCAACTCCATCTCAACCGCACTCAAATCCTCTAAAGTAGCTGTCCGGTCCAGACGCAAGGTCAAAACCGTGCGCTCCCCCACCCTCAGGGGTCGATACTCATACCGGCTGCCCAGTTGAATTAAGATCAAGCCCACCGGGATTATGAGGAAGAGCATCGGACGCAAAGACTTTTTCATGTACAAAAGATTGCTCACGATGATATTTTTCATGGTTTCAAACATCAGGCTGATATCATCGCGATAAAGCCTAATGGCCAGAAAATGCGCCTTGACCACGTTCTTCGCCTTCTTGATTCCTGCTTGATCAGAGGTCGCCTTGAATACGAACAACATGACGATTCCGGTGACAAAGGAGACGACCGCCATGCCCCAGACCGGATTTACATGGGCAAAAGGGGAAAAAAGAAGATTAAAGATAAAATCTATGCCACGGTTGACGATGTCCATTTAAACTCCTCGACAATTTAAGTTGGAGCACTTTTGCTTCATGAGTCACACCTGGCCGGACGAATCCCACGCCAGGCGTGAAAGTTCTTGCTCTGTCATTTCCGCAATCTTTGGAGCAGGGATGACAGGATGTGGAACGGCCACCGTTAGGATAAATACCCCAGGCCTTGCAGCCGTTTTTTCACTTCTTCTTCGGATTCTGATTCGTCGATAGAAGAGAGCTCTTTTTCCAAAACATGGGTGATGAATTCCTCAACCGAGGAATAACCGGCTATTTCAGAAAACTTCTTGACACGATCGTAAAGATCCTTTTCTAATCTAATTTTGGGCCCGAACATTGAAATCTCCTCTTTTTAGTTAAATATTGGCTTACCTACCATCTGTTTTTCTTTGGCAATGCCGTATTCGGCAAGAATGGTAGGAGCGAGATCAAATAGTTTTGGGTGCTCTGCCTTTATGGGTTTATTGCTTAAGATGATGCCAGGCACCAGCTCTGGCGCCATGCAATGATCGCCGCTCCAGGGGTCCAGGTTGTCTTCAATCCACTTTTGCGGAAAGTTTCCGATGGTGGTCTCCCAGGAAGCGCGGTAGCCGCGATTGTAACCGACGATTAGATCCGGCCCCTTGTCTGCGTACTGACCGGAGTAAACGTCCTCCGCGCGATACACCCGGCTCACCACCACACTGCCGTCCTTGGGATCCCGCAGTGCCAACAGCTTCTGGCTAATTTCCTGGATTAAGGCCTCCTTTTCATCCGCTGTGACAATGCCACTCGCCTCACGTCCTCTCATGTTGAAATACAACCCATTGAAGCCCACGCCATAGGCCTTGGTCTGGGACCAATCTACGTTCTGAAAAAATTCGCTTTCTGCCTGCTTTGACTCATCGATGAGTTTAATGTAGCCCTGGTCTTTCAACCAGGTGTTCAGGTGCACGGCCCGTCGAAACGGCGCAAATCCGTGGTCCGACATCACGATGACCGTGGTGTTGGGATCGGAGCGCGCCAGAACCTTCCCAACCACGGTGTCCAGGTTCTGGTAGATTGAAGCCAGCACATTGCCAAACTTTTTGGCTTTTTCCGGGTCGTACGAAGGGTGCTGGGGATCGATCATGTTATAAAACATGTGTGCGTTCAAATCGGAACTGGAAAAGTAAAAAAACAGAAGCCCGTCTTCAAAGTTGTTGAGCACGTAATCGAAAAGACGCATGCGCTCGTCCAAGACGAATTGACCCTGACCGTGAAAATCATCGTAATCAAACACGCCCCAGGAAAGCGCCTTGGTGTCTTCCGGCATGCCCTGGGTGTAGAAGAACCCGCAATGATCCTCCAATTCTTTGGCGTAGTCCTCAGGCGTGGAAATGGGCAAAGCCGGATTTGAAGGGTCAATGTTGATCGGGGTGACGTACAATTTGAAATTCGGCCGGACTTCCTTCAAGTAAAAACGACAGATGCCGGTGACCGATTGCAAGCCCGGAATGAGCTCGAATTTGACCTGAGTCCAGTTACTCCATTCCTTTTCCTTCAAGAGTATTTGATGGTCTTGTACGACAATTTTTGCCGTGGGATACTCCGGATCACACCAGACTTTAAAGGGGATGGTTGCATCGGGTTCGCCTTTTCTAAAAGCATTCTTGGGGCCAACCAGTTTGGCTTCCACCTCATTGTTGACCGGTTGCACCGGGTAGACGATCCCACCAGAAATGTCGTCGCGATTGGGCGGCGGATCATCTGTGTAATAGGAAAAAGTGCCGTAGGAGCCGAGCAAATCCGGCGTGCCCATGCCGCTGACGGATTTCCCTTTCGATTTTACCGGCGGGAAATTGGCCGGCACCTTGAACACCGTAGTCGGAATGCCGTGGTCCTCGAGAACCTCCCAAAAAGCTCTGCCCTTGCGCAGCAGTTCCACCTTGCCGCCCGACAAAGGAATCACCCAGTTGCCAATGGTGATAGTCCTTTTAGAGCCTTCGGTTTTGGCCGTAGAAGAAACAGGTATCATGAGCGTAGGATCCCGATGGATGAAATCGAAAATGCCGTGTCCACCGGGATTCATGCCGGTGATGAAATTGGACCAGGCAACAGGACTTTGAGGCGGATTGCTGGTGCCCAGAGTTTTGTAGTCTCCCATTTGTGCCAGTTTTGCGAGATTGGGTAGCAGACCCTGGTCCATGTACCTGGACAAGAGCTGTGGATCCATGCCGTCAAATCCGACGACGATCGTTTTGTGGTGCGGCACATTTGCTTTGCTGCGACTACATCCCCAATAGCAGGTGCCAAAGAGCAAAAACAACAGCGCCAGGCCTGCCAACTTGTTTCTGAGAATTGCAAATTTAATCATCGATTGAAACCTCTTCTTTTTCGATCATTGGCTCGACAATGGGTGCTGAAGCAATCTGCACTTCTGCTTGCACCAGGCCGTCGCCAAAAATGTTGTGTCCTTCCATATACTTGGGTTTGCAAATTCCGAACAGCTCCAGAACGCTGGGCGCGATATCCATCAAGGCGGGTTTGGCTGCGACAATTTTCCGATTGGTGAAAATCACGCCGGGAACCAGGCGCGGATCGATACAGTGATCGCCGCTCCAGGCTTTCACATTGTCCTCGAAAATCTGGTCGTTCACCACACCCGTGGCGCCGTTCCAGGAGATGCGATAGCCGATGTTGTAGCCGCTGATCAGATCTGGACCGTTCTCTACGTAAGGTCCCTGGTAGATCTTTCTGCTGTCGAACATCTCGGTGATGGCGACTTCGCCGGTCTTTGGATCCTTGAAGCCGGAAAGTTTGGCGATCAGCTCATCTTTCAAGGCCTGGTACTCCGCACCGGGAGCCACAATTCCATGTTTCTCCCGGCCTTTGACGTTGAGGTAAATACCGGCAAGGCCAAAGGCGTAAGCTCTCGTCTTTCGCCAATCCACGTCTTGAAAATATTCGCCCGATTCCGTCAACCCTTCCTTGAGAATTAGATAACCCTGTTCTTTCAACCAGGCATTCAGATTTATGCCCCGTTTAAAGGGTTTAAATCCGTGGTCGGAAAGCACGATGAAAACGTCGTCGTCGCGAATCTTAGCCATGGTTCGTCCCACAAGGTCGTCCATGCGCACGTAAAGCTCCTCGATAACCTTCTTGTACTTTTCGGTTTCTTTGCCGCGATTGGCCGGATGGTCCTCGTCGAGGGTGCGAAAAAACATGTGCTGAATGCGGTCCGTTGCATCTATGACCACCGCACACACCCCCTTCTTGGTTTTCTCCAGCGCATGGAAGAACTGTTTCTCTCGCTCTTCATGAATCAGATAGGCCTGTTCCAAAAAGGCTTGTTCGCTCAAAATGCCCTCGTTGAGCGACCAGGTGTCCTCAGCCAGCCCCAGGGTGGCGTACTTGCCAAAAAGCTTGGCCAGGTAAACGGAGTAAAAGTAAGGGTATGAAATGGGCAAGGCCGGCTTTTCCGGGTCGATGTTGATCGGCGTCATATACAGCTTGAACGTCGGCCCGGTTTCGATGAGATAGAACCGGACAATGCCCTGTACCTTGATTCCCAGTCCCGCCCTGAATTTGAGTTCGATCCAATCGGTATAGACACCCTTTTTAAGAGAATACTTTTTCTTGTCGATGAGGAGTTCAGCTTCCTGGTCGTTCAAAATATTGACCACAAAGGGCAGCAGCATCGCTTCTTTCTTGCGCGTAATGGAGTTCTCGGGGCCTTTGATAAACCCTTCAACGCGATTGTCTTTCAACTGCACCACCGAGGTTTCCCCTCCGACTTTCAGGGGGTTCACGGATTCATCCGAAGTGAAAAAGGAGAAGGTCCCTTGTGTGCCCCAGAGGTCGGGCGCACACATGGCCGAAAGCAAGGCGCCGTTGAATTTCTCAGGCGGAAAAGTAATCGGCACGCGCAGCACATGGCTGAAAATACCGTTCTCCCCTAATATCTTCCAAAAACTCTTGCTGCGCCGCAGGAACCGAACCACGGGCTTGCCCAACGGGATTTCGTATTTGCCCAACTGCAACGTCCGCTTCGAACCCGTCACTTTCGAGGAGGAAAGTTCAGGCAAGTAGGAGTGGCGGTCCCGCGAAAGAAAGTCAAAAATGTTGTGGCGCCCTGGACTCACCCCGGTGGAAAAGGCCGACCAGGCCACGGGTGAAAGCGCCGGATAGGTCGTTTGCAGATGAGAGTACGCGCCACTGTTGCGAAGCTTTTGCAGGTTTGGCAGTTTGCCTTCTGCAAGCAAGCGCTCGGTAATCGTGGGTTCCAGGCCGTCGAGACCAAGAATGACCACGCGATCCGTTTGGGCCTGGGCCAGAGCCTTTCTGCGCTTGAAAAAGCGAAAAATGACTCTGATAGGCCAGGTTAGAAGCGTGAAGAACGCCATAAAAAAACTGGCAAACAGCATCAGAAAAGAAGTTAGGAATGCAAATCCTGCTCCTGGCCCAATATAAGCCAATGCAGGACGAGAATCCACCAACACAAAAAATGCAATGAGAACTAATACCAAAAACCCAAATTTACGATTCATCGCTTACTCCGTTAGAATACACTGTTTTTCTCACACATCGGCAAACGCTGGCGGCTGTCCAAAAAGTCATCGTTTTCTGTCATTCCCGCGGAAGCGGGAATCTACAACCCGTTGATTTTTCTGGATTCCTGCTTTCGCAGGAATGACAAATCAGAATTCTTTTCCGACTGTTTGGACAGCCCTTAGCGTCTGTTCAGGATAGCAAGACACAAACCATTAGAAAAGGCCAGCATCTTGGAATCTCCATTACAAATACCCCAACTCTCTCAGTCGTTGCTCTACTTGCGCCTTATCCTCGGGTTCAAGTTCACGTTTGACAGGAATATCGGCCAACGGATGCTTTACTTTACCCCAGCCAATTTTTGCCCATGCGCGCTCGTGCAAATAGTAGAAACCCATCTTGGCGATCACCTCAACCACCCCCGCACCAAGCGATGCTATCAGCTTGCCGGTGAAGAGATAAATGATCGAAATCGTTACCAACGTGCCACAACCACGATAGGTGATCGCTTTCAAAATGGTTCGCTTACGGTTCTCGCTGTTCATGTTGTCAGTCCTGAATGCCTGTTCCGTGCAGGCAAGATGGCGGCCTCACCGGATATAACCGAGGCTCTTGAGTTTCTTAATCGTTTTTTTGTCCAGCTTAACCCCTTTGGATTGCGGCGTCGCTTTTGCAATGGCCTGGGCATATTGCTTGAGTTCTTTTTGCATCTCCAGAGCTTTCTTATTATTATCATGATTGCTTAAGTTGTGCTGTTCACCGGGGTCGCTTTGCAAATCATAGAGCTCCCCGGTGTTGTGTTGTTTGTCATAGATGTATTTGTAATTTCCAATTCGGTAAGCCACTAAGCTGCCGCGTTCACTAACGATGGGACGCTGACTCACATGGTCGGTGGCGTTCATCAATTCCAGGATGCTCTTGCCCATGAGATTGGCATCCCGAGCCTGCCCCAGGAAGTCGAGAATGGTCGGCAGCAAATCCACTGCCTGCACGGGAATGTCGACCACGCCACGTCTTTCTCCATTCGGGAAACGCATGATCAACGGCACACGCAATAACTCGTCATACAGCGAATTGCCATGACCGGTCATGCCATGTTCCATAAATCCTTCACCGTGATCAGCAGTCAGGATGATCAGGCTATTGTCGTAGACGCCCTCCTTTTTCAGCTTCTGGAACAGGAGGCCGAGTTCATCGTCCAGGGCGCGAATCTCGCCGTCATAGAGCGATTTGAGCTCCTGGATGTCGTCCTGCGTTAACTTGATCTTACCTTCCACCAGGTCGTCGTTGAATTTCTTCCAATTCTCCCTGGCCTTGATCCATTTCTTACCCTGGGCGGGAACATAGTTCACTTTGTCGCGCAAGCCGAACAGGTCTATATACTTGGCCGGCGGCGTGTAGGGCGCATGGACATCCAGGTAATGCAAATAAGCAAAGAACTTGCGGTATTTGTTGACAGGCAGCCAACCAATGAATTTCTGATTGATGAGCGGTGCAATGCCCAGGTAAGTATCGTAGTAATCGAATCCCTGGGCAAATCCCATGTACGCGCGCAACTGGCCCTGATCGATGAAACCAGCGGTGTTGTAACCGGCCTCCTGCAAATATTCCGCCATGGTTTTGAAGGAGTCATCCAGGATGTCTGAAATATAATTTCCGGCAGCATCCCTGCGATTGCTTCGCACTACATGGTGTTGCGAAGGATACAGCGAAGTAAACAAAGAGGCGATGGACGGCTTGGTGTGGTTGCTTTGCGAAAAGGAATTGGTAAACACCAGACTTTCCCTGGCAAAATTATCGATATTAGGGCTGGTTGGTTTGGCATATCCGTAGCAGCCCAAATGGTCGTAGCGGAGAGCATCGATTAAAATGACGAGGACATTGGGCTCCCCCTTTTGAAATTGGTGTTTCTTGATGAAAGCAAGGCCATTTAAGGCCACAAGAATGGTAACAAAACTCACCGCCGTGCTGAGCACAACTTTTGAGGAGCCTCCTCTACTAAGCCTGACCTGGGCCCTCGCCAAAACGAAAGCGACGAGAAAACTGCCCAGGAGAATGATCGCATCATAAAAAATAGCCCGTATTGAGAAAGCGGCTGGAAACCACTGCTGCTGCGTATTAAACTCATAGGCGACCACGGCGAACAACAATCCGGCCGCGCTGAGCATTCTGATGCGCGAAATGGCTTTTTGTCCAAATCCGGGTAATATCTTCATAATTAGGAGAAGTAGAATCTCAAGAACTACAAAGACCAAAACAAAAATGAAAACCTCTTGGTTGAGAAAAAACTGCAAGTAAGACAAAATGACATCCGACTTGCCGGTTGAGAGGTAAGCCCGGGCGATATCACTTAGCAGAAAACGGGAGACTCCAAGAATAAACCCACAAAACAGACCGTATGTTAGGCCAACAGCAAAATTGGAGATGTCCCCTTTTTGATCATTCCATGAAATATTTCGAACCATGATTCCTCTTGAACGGTTTCAATTTCTGCCAATAGCGAGTCCACAACAATACTATTTTATGTAACCCAAAGAACGCAGTCGCTCCATGGTTTTCTTGTCAAAGTCCTGCTTAAAGAAATTACCCGGAATATAAACGAGTTCCGGTTTCTTAAAGTCGCTTTCGATCCAATTATTTAAATCTTGTTTAAGGGACGCAGCAATAGCAGGATCAGACTCAATCAGGTTGTTTAGTTCGTATGGGTCCGCAGGAATATTGTAGAGTTCATACACCTTTCTGTCCTTTCGCACATCCAGAATAATTTTCCAATCATTCTTTCTCAGCGCAAGGAAATTGCGTTCTTTTCGGAACATTACGCTATAAGCCACAGATTGCCAAAGCGAATCTGCACCATTTGTCAGTGGCACAAGACTTTTCCCTTGAAATTGCTTTGGGATTGGCACTTCCAGGAGATTGAGAATAGTTGGTGCAATATCAATACTTTGCACAACCTCTGGAATTCTCATGTTAACCGGCAACTCTCCGGGCATGGAAAAAATTAGAGGTATCCTCAAACTGGAATCATACACGCCATAATGCCCGTACTCCATGCCGTGTTCATAAAGGTTTTCTCCATGATCTCCTGTGATGACCAAAATTGAATTGTCGAGCAAGTCCAATGCCTTCAATCGATCGACGATGCGTTTGATCTGATAGTCTGCAAAAGCGACCTCGCCATCATACAGCGCGGTGTAATGATCTTTATCCGCCTCTGACAGCTTCAACTTGTGGTTAACGATCAAGTCGATCTGCTTCATGCTGCCGTTGGCTTTACCTGAATATCCTGTTTCAAATTTTGCCAGGTAATCATGCGGGGGTTTGTACGGCGCATGCGGATACAGCCACTGTACCCACAAAAAGAAAGGACCGCTTTGGTGCTTCTCTATCCATGAAAGCGCCAGGGAAGTGAAAATGTCGTTGAAGGTAGCGCGGTCGACCAATCGAACAAGATTTAGTGAATGTACCCACATAGCTAAAGTGGAATTCGTGTAGTCAAAACTCGCTTGATCGACAAAAGTGTCAAAACCGCGATTAAAATTATAATGACTCCCGACAAGGCTATTTGTCACAAAAGCTCCATTTGTGTACCCATGTGCCTTTAATACCTTTGCTAAAGTCTGAAGCTTGGGGTTCAAACTCTTACCGTTGGGGAAAGCCCCGTGATCGTACGGATACATCGAAGTCATCATGGACGCATGGGACGGTAGGGACGAAGCCCATTGAACGTACGTTTGTTCAAACAGCACACCTCGCTTGGCGACCTCGTCAATGGCTGGTGAAGTTTCTTTTTCATAGCCGTAGCAACTCAGATGGTCAGCTCGTAATGTATCCACAATCAGCAAAACCACATTCGGTTTTTTGCTTTTAGCGAATTCCCCGGAAGTTAAATTATGAGCAAAGGCTAAAACCAAAGCGGCTGACCAAACAAGCACTATGGATCGGCTGCCACCTTTCTTCAAGAATCCAAGTTTCAACTTCCACTCTTTAGAGATTCTTGCAGCAATCTCCGCCGATACGACCGCAACTATGATGACTGCCAAATCATAAAGCAAAGATTCTCTTGATACTAACGACCGAGGCGAGTCATGGTTAATCCAGATACCGAGAGTAAAAGCTACTGCAAAAAACCAAATAAGCCGTGGTGTCCAAAGCCGCATGCTTTCTCTGGCCAGACCCAACAGTTTGTTGAACACAAAGTAGATCAGGTTGCCGGCCAAAAGTCCAACCGATAGCATAAAAGCCATGAATATTACCGTTGCAAGCGAGATAAATTCGACCAGGTCAGCAATCAAGTCAAATCCGAAAGGATTACTCGCAAGGACCTTACCTGCGATGACCGCAGCTTCAAACAGGCCGACGAAGAATCCCACCAAAACACAAATTTGTAATGTCCGGACAACGGTATCCTTGTAGCTCATCACTCCCACGGAATTTGACATACTCAAAAAGCCTCCGATCGCATTGATAACTTATGCTCCGACCGTAGTGCACTGAGGACAATCAACGAAACACTATTATTTTGCAAATCAAATGAATAATGAAAGGACTGATCTTGTGTTTTTTGTTCCCAAACAGGTTTGTACAAAGTTAAATCATCTTTCTCTGACAATTCCCTAAATTGACTCGTGTTCAACTTCTTGGGATCGCCTAATTTACGCCAGACGGTGTAACTGTTTGAGTGCGTCTCATCAATCATAAACCATTGAACAGCAAACTCTTCGAAAGGCAAATTCTTTATTTCTAAATCAATTCTGAATGTGTCCCGCAATGCATTGGTTTTGTCGTCATCATTTAGGTGATAAATCAAGATCTCCACCGAATTCTCACCATCCCTGGTGGCAACAGCATGGACAGGATCACCAAACTGATTCGGATTGATTTGCTCGATTCTTTCATTGCCCAGATGTCCAAGGAGTTCAAAGGCATTGTAGGCAGGCCGTTTAATCAGGCCAACCGTGTCACCGAGCCTAAAATAAGTCGCGATGCCTTTTTCTTTGCCAAACCGTCTGGCTAACTGCTCACTCGACCAAAAAACAACTTCCCTGGGCTGATACGGCTTACCATATCGTTCGCCTAAAAAGAATACGGCGTCAACCATTTTTGCCAGCCATGCCGCTACATAGCGCGTATTGTAATACGTGCCATTCCTGGTGCTGGGGCCTGTTTCCGTCAGCAAGAACGGCAACTGTTGCGTTAGTTTTCTGACTTCAGGATGGTCGTGATGAGCTGCACGATTGATTTTCCAAAGAATTTTGCCAACAACGCTACCGTCTGATTTTTTTGAAAAGGCATTGCCAATCTTGCCGTACGCGTGAGATGAAATAAAGTCGATGGGCGTCTTCGGATCGCCGGTCACATCATTCCGTCCCAATGCTACATGTTCAAGCAACTGGCTTATCTGTCCACCGGCACTGGCCGGGCCGCCGATGTGAATGTCCGGAAAAGCCTGTTTGGCACCTTGTACCGCGTAATCGTAGAGACGGAAATATTCTTCCATGTCTCCATAGGGCTTTTTTCGCGGATCAGAATCTTCGACCCAAAACAAATATCCCAAGTCTGGCTCATTCCAGACTTCAAAATACCAGGTTTTGATTTCTTCATCTCCATATCTTTTTCTCAAGTGAGAGACGGTTTGGTAAACCAAAGCCTGCCATTTGTTGTAATCCTTTGGTGGTGAAATATTTGCCTTGCCCCATTTTTGCCTTCGGTCTGGCAAGGATGCCAGGGCATCCGGCATAAAGCTAAGTTCAACGATCGGTTTGAAACCGTTTTGCACAATCCGATCAAACACCTGATCGACAATACTCCAATTGTAACTGGGACGACCTGCGCTATCCTCATGGTAAATGTCACAGCCTTCGCCCCAGGGCGGTTTGCCGTTACTAAATAAATTGTGCGCGCGTATGTATCGAAAGGTCCCTTTGGTGCGGGTGTTGGTTTCCTTCATGAGTTCTAAAAGCCGTCTATTGTTGCCAGATAAGATGCCGCTTTTCAGGGACTCATAACCAAGGTTGCCCCAAAATCGATGGAATCGGCCACGGCTTTTTGATGCATCAAATACCAAGGCCCATTCTTTTTTGTTCAAATGTAGATCCTTTTTAGGAGCAGAGGACGCAAACGATTTTGTGACCTTATATTTAACCTCAGCCAACTTCTTGGCCGGGACGTACAGTATCTTGTGAGATTTTATGAATCTTTTCACATAGTATTTATTTCGCCCCAAACCTAAAATGGCCACCACTAACACGGCTAACACACCAAGAAAGATAATGATTTTGAGAGATCGTCTATTCATGCCGCTCTGTCAGCTTGGCTTGCTAATTCTGCTCGACTTTTAGGCCGGTCGGGGCCGCTGGTGCTTGCATATCCGCTACGCCTTCGCTGCCATGATAGACGAACATGATCGCATCCGCAACGACCAGTCCAGTAGCTTCATTCGAGATCACAACTTTTCCTGAGCGACCAACCGGGAAATTGTAGACCCCAAGACTATTCCATCGCCCCTGATCTGTGCTTTGATTAACTATTTTAGTTTTCTTGTTCCCATTGCCAAAGTAAATGGTGTATGGAACACTGCCGGCCATTTGACTGGCATCGACGTAACCATGCCATTCAAAAACCTCATAGTCACCAGCAACACTGATGTTCGGATCAAAAGTAGCCGTCTCATTCCCGCTGCCACCAGTAGTAAACGCATGCGGATACCTGTTTTTACTTGGCCTTACATCATAACTGTAATGGTCACGCCCATCGCGCGTTTGCTCCCAATTACCGATGAAAGTTGCGGGTTCTTGCATCGGAGACGTTCCGTAATCTAAGTTGTCTATTATTATATCCGATACAATTGTCTGGGGTTGTTTAACCAATATGATCCCATCCCCAACAACTAAGTCGGTATTTCCTTTTGGCTGCTTTGAACCGACTAATTCAACGTTGGTGAACATCTTCCCATTGTTGAAGTCAGGATCCTGGCTACCCTTAAAACGAAAATAAGGGCCCGAGTAGCCAGCAAGGGATCGCAAATCCGCATCGCTTACATTTTGGCTTGAACCTGTAGGATTAGTAATAACGGCGCCAGCATCAAAAAATCGCACAAAACATCCGTTAGACAGCTCTGCGGCGGCAGAAGTAGGAAATCCCACATTCAAATCAAATTCGTCGTAATAGGCATGAAAATGGTGCTCGTCAGCCTCCAGGGGATTGAAATTATAATAACCGTCCCCCAGCATGGTCACGGTCAACATAAAGCGTGCCAGTCTTAAATAATTTCTGGTGGGTTCCACTAAGTTATTATCTCCACCCCAGGGCCTGTTATCCATGAGCAATATATGTGGTTGTCTGGCTTGTGCCATGAACTGGTTATATCTTTTCCAAACAAAGTTCCAATTCAAAATCCCGGCAAATCTTTCTAACTCAACGCCATTGCTATTGTCCCAGCCCCAATCTTGAAATTGGCCAGCATTTATCCATATAAGCTTATCTGGCCCTATTAAATCCCGCAACTTCTGAATACAAGCGAGGACACCTTCCAACCATCGATCACTCACCCATTGCTCCCCGTGTTCGTTGTAATCGTTTACGCCATTTCTGTCGAGATCTATGTCGCTAATCCCATGAGGTTTCCCCCAACACCAGTCGCTGGCAATACCGTCGTAGACATTCAAATCCACCTGCTGTACAAGCACTTCTGGATGTCTGTCAACATACCGCTTCCCATTGACCTTGGGACATAAACTGGACATATTCATCAATTTTCCCCAATTCAATTCAATATCTTTCCCATCAGAGCCTTTCGTAAACCATTCCGGGGCTTCATTCGGAATATAAGCCTGCACCGGGTTCTTGCTGTTAAACGATGTCCAACCATCCGTCCACAGGACACGGCAATTGGGGTTCCTGGCTTTAATGTCCAGAACCTTTTTTTCATTTTGCCACGGGACAATGACCAGGTCAAATCGGGCGTACCATTGTGCCGGCGCATTCCCGAAATGTTGAACGCCTGTGCGCGGATATGGGTGGTTTAATTGCGCCAGTGCCTGTGTACTCGACAAGACATAGAATAGCAGAATTGTACAGAAATGCAAGCAGCAATCTTTAATGGTTTCGACTTTCAATTTATTATGACAGAACATTCTGTTCCTCCATCCATTTCCTAAATGACTGTACTAACAATTAAGGCTCCCTTTCAACAATACAAAAACCTTGCAGTTTTTCTACTAAGTTTCAAAGATCAAAGATAGCCCAGCGCTCTTAGTTGACTTTTCAATGCTTCTGAAGATTCCATATCCGCTTGTGCTTCAGAACCCGTATCAGGTTCGTCGTAACTCTCGATGTATTCGACCGGATGCTTTTCAGAGAAAGCATCTTCTATCGCTTCCGTTAACACCTGGCCGTCCATGTCGCGGCCAACGGGCAAGCCTGTCAATGCCAAAATGGTGGGAACGATATCCAGCACCTGCGCCTTCTGCTTAAATTTGACGTTCTTCTTGACACCTTTGCCACTCAAGACCAGAATGGCGTTCTTGCCATCGTGCACGCCGGAGGTACGATCGTTGGAGGCATGTACGAAATGTTGCAATTCGAACTTCTGGTCCCGCACGCTTATGTGGCGGTCCTTTACTTCAGCGATGGCATTGTTCAGACTCAGCCACAAGTTGGTCGAATCGTGTTCCTTGATTCTAAAAAGAGGAACCTCGTCTTCCACAATGGTGATGGATTCAAACAACGATTTCAGTTGTTCCTTGCCGCTCTCAGATTCAACGCGTGGTTTGACGAGAATATCGAAGCCCACGTTTGAATACGAAACCTCCTGTTCGATGCCCAGCGACTGCATCAAGGCCTCAGACTTTATGGTGGGAATGCGCCACTGCATGGCTTGCTCAACCGCAGCTTTGGCTCCGTGGTCGGAGGCCACCACGATGAGGGTGCCGCTATCGGCCAATCGGGCAATCTTGCCCAGGGTGGCGTCGGCGTGTTCGTAAGCCTTGAACAAGCTATCTCCATACTTTTGGACATCTTCTTCAGAAACATCGCCAAACTTCTCAGGTTCCAGGTATTTCCAGAAGATGTGAGAGCTGGTGTCGATGAGGTGGTTGTGAAAATAGGCGTACTGCGGTTGATACCACCTGCACAGCCTTACGAAAATGTCGCTGTATAGTCGCTGTTTGAGCACCCGAACCTCAAACTGTGCTTCGATCATCGGACGCTGACTGACTTTTTTTCGCAGCATCTCCAACATGGCAGCGCCCAGAGTTGATAGCCGCGCACCATACTTCAACGCACGCAACGTATAGGTTAGCAATTCCACAGCGTTTTGTTGCTTCCCCCCTTTGTTGGCTTCTGTGAGCTTTCTGAGGAAGGAGAGTTCTTCCGGGTAGGTTTGCTCATCCAGGGCCAACAAATCCGGGATCATGAAGCCGTTGACTTTCGCCGGAGGCCAGGTCACGAAGTGCCCCATGATCCCTACCGACGAGCCTTGCTCCAAAAAGACGTCCCAGATGCGTTTGGTGCGCACAGAATTAGACGACGCATTAAAACTTTTCACGCCGTGCTTCTCAGGCGATTTCGCTGAAGCGATGCTGGTCCACACAACCGGAGAGACCACGGGCTCCTCGGTTTCTGTATGGAAGGTCACCCCGTTCTCCATGAGGTGGGCTAAATTGGGCATTCTACCTTCAGCTACTAACTTCTCTACTATCCAATAGGTCGCACAATCCAGACCTACGAATAAGATCCTTCGTGTTTTCGGATTGAAAGTCGTGTTTGGCATATTAGTGATCCGTGGTGTTCTTGTCGTTGGTGACCAGGAAATTGCCGATTGCAAGATATTCCAGGTGGCCACATTGAAAGGAGCGTATGGCATCGTTTGGCGTACAAACAATGGGCTCCTCATGCATATTAAAACTCGTATTGACGATGGTTGGAATCCCGGTGATTTTGTGATACTCCTTTAGTATTTTGTAGTAACTCGGATTGGTCTTCTCATCGATCAGTTGTGGCCTTGCCGTTCCATCGACGTGTACGGTTGCGGGGGACGCCTCCTTCATGTAATTGGTGCAGTCGAAAGTAATGGTCATGAACTTGGCCGGATATTCTGCCCCGCTGAGATTCTTGTAACATTTGTCCGCGTATTCCGCAAGCGTGACGGGGGCGAAAGGCATGAATTCCGTGCGGCCCAACTTCTTGTTCAGCCAGTCATTGACAGTGGGATCCGTCGCAGCATAGAGAATCGAACGGTTGCCCAATGCTCGCGGCCCATATTCCATCTTGCCGTTGAACCGGGCAACCACTTTATTGGAGGCCAACAGTTGCGCAACCTTTTTTTCGATGTTGTCAAAACGCTCATAGTTTAGATGGGCTTTTTTGAGCTCTGATTCAATTTCGTCATTCGTAAACTCAGGACCAAAATAGACATGGTCCACAAAACTGCCCACGCTGCCGTTGGAACTGATGTCGTAATGCAGCGCGGCTCCTGCGGAAATGCCGCCATCGGTCATATTCGGGAACACATAAACTTGCTTTATTCCTGGAATTTCGAACAGGCGCTGGTTGAGTTTGACGTTACTAAAGGTGCCGCCTGCCAATACAAGTTTGTCGATCCTAAATTCTTCGTAAGCGTTTTTTGCAAGTTCAACAAACACTTCTTCTAATCGGCGTTGAAACACTGCGGCGATATCCTCTCGGGAATAGGTCGACTGCAAATGACGCATCAATGTCTTTTTGAAAAACGGTATCTTACGATGCCACATCTTACCGATCATGTAGGGACAGTACAATCTCAAGCCCTTCACCTGAAGCATGTGTTTTATTTCATCGTACGCGGGCGATTCAGGGTTGCCATAAGCTGCGAGTCCCAAAATTTTGCCTTCATGCCGATTGGCGCGAAACCCCATCCAGGTGGTAAGACTGGCATAATAGTGCCCGATGGAATTTGGATACCAGCTTCTCGAAACCACCATTATATCCTTCCCTTCACCGATGGAAATCATATTGCAAACGAAATCCCCCCAGTAATCTGCGGTAATGATCAAAGCTTTGTCATATCCTGAGGTATGAAAAGCGGAAGCAGCATGACACACATGATGTTCGACCCGATGGAATTTGGCCTGCGGGAACATTTTCTTGAGTCTTTTGATGTCGCGGTAATGATTGATCAATACCCTCGGGTAGGTTTGAAATATGATGTAGGTGGCGTACATCAAATGTTGCAGCATTTCCAGGAAGGAGATTCTCCCTTCTTGACCCACCGGAAATGCTGTGAAGGGATATTTGGTAACATTCTTCACCACATCCACAAATTTGCTGATTTCCGGAATCACCACGTGCCTGACATCCGCATGGGTTTTTCCCGATAACCGCAAAACTTCTTCGATCGACTTAAACGGAAAGCCGTTCTGTCCCTTGACTCTCGTAAGTCTCTCTTCGTTAATGGCCGCTAAGATCTTGCCCTTCTCGATGATAGAGGCACCAGCATCATGTTCTTGACTGAAAGACAGAACACACATAAGTAACACTCCTTATTTGCTAATTGCAGTTTGTGAATGCAATCCATTATGATTTTGAGCTAACAAATAAAAAAACTTCTAACACATTTCTCACATTCTTATCCCAGGTATAGGACTTCAAGATGGTTTTTCGGCCCTCGCGACCAAGCCTTTCCCGCAAGTCGCCATCTTCGATTAGCTCACAAGTTTTTTCGACGAACTGGCCAGGGTGTTCGGGGTCATACAAAAAACCGTTCCTGCCATCCTCGATTACTTCCGCAATTTGACCGATGGCGCTGGCAATCACCGCTTTTCCGGCCGACAGGTACTCGTAAAGCTTGAGCGGAGAAAAATAAAAAAAGTCCATGTGCGGGTATGGTGCCAACACGATGTCCATGGCCGCAACATGGGACGGCACCTCTTCATGGAGCACGTAGCCGGTAAATATTACATCCTTTTCCCACTTTTTGGATTTGACCAGAGCTTCCGCTTGCTTCTTTAGCGGTCCATCGCCCACCAGCAAATAGGCAATATTGTTGTATTTGTTCAGGGTTCTTTCCATCAATTGTAGCAGGTTTTCCACGCCGTGCCAATAGTGAAAAGAGCCGACGAATCCCAAAACGACCTTGTCGTCAAAACCAAACTTCTTTCTTATTGGAAGAGATTTGATTTTGGGACTAAATTTCTCAATATCCACACCATTGGGTATTACAAAAATTTTATCGGCGGGAACTCTTTTTTCTAAATAGTATTCCTTCAAAGCATTTGAAACTGTAATGACCCTGTCGGAAAGCCGGATATTTAACCATTCTGTCAAGAACGGAATCCAGGGCAATTGCCAAACGTCCTTGACCAGCTTTTTTCTTTCTAACGCGTGCGGAGAGTTCACTTCCAACACCACGGGGACTCTTTTAACTTTAGCGACGATCGGCGCGGTGAAATTCAACATATTATAACGGACCAGCAAAACATCCGGTTTTTCCCGAGAAAGTATGCCCCACTCCCGGACGAACAATTGAGCATTACGCAGCAGTTGGTTCAGTTGGCCGACGTACCGCTTGAGCCTGCTTTTTAGTACCTGACGAATGCGTGCCCACAAAGAGCTGTCACCCGCAGCGGCAAAAGGCGCCGGATTCAAGTTGTACGGCTTAATATCCTGGCCGCAAGCTTGCATCGCCCCGACAAACTGTTTCACATGAACCGCAGCACCGACCGAATCCTGATGGCTGTCGTACAAATAATTGAAATAGACTATTTTCATCAATCTAAGTGCTTGCAACCTCAAATTCGCTTTTGCCCGGTATCATGCTTCCAACGGTGCCGAGCTTCAACTGAATATCTGCGTAAAACTTGACCCCTTTGGAAATCTGGACATCCTTAACCCTCATGGCGAAAAAGCGCGTGTAGCCTTTGGCGGTTTTTGCCGTCTCCAGGGCTTCAAGCCTGGAATCGCTGAATTTGATATCGCAATGAAAAAGTAAATGATTATTTTCGAAATGGATGAGCAAGTCCCTTTTCCCCAATTCATGTTGAAACTTGTCGACAACCAGGGGGAAATTGACCAGACGCAATTCTCTGCAGTCCAGATTTTCTTCGAACAGAATCTCATCTTGAATTCTAATTTCTGCATCAAACAAGTCGATCTCCCTGTTGACTCTGAACGCGGCATAATCAAGGGAACAGATGATCTGGTTTTCAGAGCAGTGTCGAATGACACCCTGTCTCCCAGCAGGGCAATAAAGCCTGCCGCTCTGGTCAACCGCGATGGGTGCCAGGAAATTCAGTAAGCTGTTTTTGTCGCCATAAAATTTACCAAATGCAGCCGCCGTGGCGCCACCCGGGCAGGAGTAGACCCAGCCAAAATTCCTGACCCACAAATGGCAGGGCGTCAAGCCGGGTTCTGTGGCGTAATGGGCCAAACCTGAGGCGACGCCCACAAAGAAGTTGTCGTTCTTCAAAAAAGCAAACTGGGAGTCCTTTCTCCGCGGCAGCTCCGGCTTCACGGCGAAGGCTTTCCCGTTGTTCGCGCTTTGCGATTCGTGCGCCAGCCCTAACCATGCACCCAGAAAAGCGTTGTAAACGGTCGTGTGGTGGTAATCGTACCAGCCAAAACGCTCATGGTCTTCATGGGCATTGAGTACCAACGGGAAATGCCCCTCATTCTGGAAGCCCATAAGGAACGCGAACACCTTTCGGGCTAATTCTTCGTACTGGTCGTCACCTGTCATTCTCGCAGCCGCAGTCAACGCATAAATCGCTGCACCGTAGCCAAATATTTGCTCCTGTCCGCGTCCCCAATAATTGAAGTCGCCGTCGGGATCCACAAAAGCGCAGAAGAATTCCAGGGATTTCAGAAACTTCTGTCCTATTCGGGGATCGCCATTCAGCAGGAACATGCGGTGCAAGAGCGCTGCTGAATAGACATGGTATTGAATCGGTCGGCTGAGTCCGCGTTCATCGTCCAGGCAGCCATTTTTTTGCTCGCCTTTCAATGCCACCGTTTTGTTTCTGTAAAACCCCAGTTTGTCCCACCGAGAACCAAACAGAACGTGTCTGTGTAGAAGGGCCAATGCCCGCATGGCCGCCCAATTCGAAAGTTTGTTGCGGGCGTTGCTGCGCCAATTCTTGAGACACGCTTGCCATTGCTGCTTGCTTTCAGGTGAGAGTGAACCTTGCAGTCTGGCATACGCCTCGATCAGCGCATAATTTTGAAAATCCCAGTGGTACATCCACTCTGAGAATCTGTATTCGTCGGCAGATGTGTGCCGGTGGAATTCAAAGGCGTCCAATGCGTGTTGCAGATATTTGGGATCATCAGATTCAGAATGCAGGATGGCGCTCAACAGTGCGAAATGGCTGGCACTATAATGTTCACCCATGACTCTTTCGTCAATTGGATCCCATATCCCCCCAAAATCGTATACTCGTAAGTTAGCAGTATCGGAAGTTATTGAAGATATTTCAAATGCGATCCCATGACTTCTGAAGGTCGATCCTTGCGGCAGCGCGGTGTAGACCTCCGTAAGCCCTCTTGCAGGATGGTGGAACGAGAATCTTAACCGTTTCTCCGAAATTGAGGCTTGAATCGCTTTCTGAGTTACCTGTAGTCCGGCAAGCCAATTGTGAATGTCTTTTGCGACTTTAAGATAATCAACCATGATTTAGAACTATTTCCTCTATCAACCTCCTTGTTGGATTCGCTCAGTCAACAACCGGTATTTCTGACATTATTTTTCGATTGTCGCGAATGGCCGCCACCTCGGGACCCAGTCTTTCGCAGCACGCGTCCTGCGCCTCTTTTTTGAGAGCGTCAGAGCGATCCCAATCGACCAGACACTTGTACAACAACCGCATGTACTTGCGGAAGAACTTGGTTGGAAATTTTACCACCAGACGATTTATGAAGCTGATCTCAAAAAAGGCAGGCACGGCCAGGAGCACACCAGCGCCTAAATAGTGTTTGAACTTCAGCTTCTCACCGGGTTGCAAATTGTGATAGTTTGGCACGGCCAGTCCCAACCATTTTCGTATTTTGATTGCAGCAAAAGCAATCTTTTTCTTAAGATTTATGGTCGGCATCATACCCGATTTTATGACATTCGGATGCGTGGGCTCCACATAAAGAATACCCTCGGCGACCAACTTCTTAACCACATTTGAACCTGTCTCGGTACGGGTGATGACGTAAGACCAGCCTCGTTTGTAGTCATCCCGCACAACGCCGTCATCGCGCCACTCATCGCCGCAGACGATGTCGCCAAACTCGGCCATTGCGTCCGTACAGGTAACACAGCGTTCTCTTTCAAACAACGCGTGCGACCAGAAGAAATCCTGCACCGGATGAATCATGTTGTTGCTGCCGTCTTTTTTGATGACATTGAATCCGCCCGGCCAGGTGTCGTCGCGGTAGCGAATCTCCTTGATTTCTTCAAAATTCTTGACGCCGGCACGACGCACCAAAAAGGTGGTGTTAGTAAACGAAGGATGAAAGCCACAAACCAGTCCGATTTGCAGCACGATACGCTTGCGAACCCGCGGCATCTTTTGCTGGGCCAGCCGAATCCCATGAATGTGGCAGGGCAACGCCACCACGGCAAACCGACCCTCATTTCGCATGATTTCCTGGATGATCATCCCCACCGGGACCGGCAAGTATTTCGATTGCTGCGCCGCCAGGATTTCTTGCGCCGTGCGGGCGATATAGACCCTGGGTTGTAACGGATGCGCTTCATCCATTTTGGTCACCACCGCACCGTCGATTTCGCCTTTTTCCAGCAATGCAATCAATATGGCTGAAACAATGCCACCCGAGGCTCCTTTCTGGCGAATTTCTTCCCAATTGGCATAGCCGCTCAAAACCTCCCGCGTGTACCCCAGCTCTTTGTCCTGGGGTACTTCGCCAAACACAGCCATCTGAAGACCATTCCAATCAAAATCTTCTCCAGGACACGCGATATGGCACAGGTCACAATCGGTGCACAGGGGACGATGAAATACCGGAAACAGGCCTTTTTTGTCATGCTGCTCAATGGTAATGGCATCTACCGGGCACACGCCAGCACATACGCCGCATTGATGACAGTTACCATTTTCTAAAACATGCTCGATATCCATTCAATAACGCTCCAAAAGCACAAAAAGGCGTAATACGAAAATGTAATGGCTGTTTCACTACTGTACGTGTGTTTCACTATGATATCTTAAGAGCTCGAGAACTTAATAACTTTTGCCATCGATTGAATTCTGACCAAATCGTCTTTCGTATAGTATTTGGTAAATACCACCATGATTAAATTGACAGCCAGTGCTAACGCAATCAGAATAAGTAGTGGAAAATCAACTAATAACCTGATTGAAACAACCATGATCGCATTTATTAGGACGATCTTGGGCAAAAGTCTCAAAAGTGGCGGCTTAACTATGTATCGGCGAAGATACCAAAAATGAAAGCTAAAAGTAAACAACTCCGACGTTAGCGTAGCAAATGCTGCACCAATGAAGCTAAAGCGTGGGATAAATATAAAATTCAAGAATAAATTGAGAAATGCGCTCGCTGCAACAACTTTGGCGGTAAAGCGCTGCTTGCCGGCCGCACGCATGGCGTGGGTCATGACCGTACCCATGAAATAGATGGCCGTGGACCACACCAGGATTCTAAGGGCCGCCGCGGCATTGATGAACTCGTCTCCAAACATGAGCAATATGATTCTGTTAGAGAAAAGGGAAAGCACGCAGGCGATAGAAGTGCCAGTCAAGAACATCAGTTTAAAAGTCTTCTCAAAAAGGCTGTCAAAAGCCTCTTGCTGAGATTTAAAATAGGCTGATAACGCAGGATAAACGGCACGCATGATTCCCATCGGGATCACCATCATGGCAAAAATCAATCGATAGGCTGCGTTGTACCAGCCAACCACAGCATCGCCGATCATAATCGACAGCATGGTGGTGTCCACGTTGGTGTACATGACGGAGAAAAACCGGGTGATGCCAAAGGAATATCCCTCGAAAACAAGGAATTTCAGTAAAGGCTTACGAAACGAGAGCACAATGCGGGCAAACTTCGCTCTTGCCACGACAAAACAATAAATCAATTTAAGAAAACGTGAGACCAGATAAACCCAGGCGAGATCGAGAAAACTGCCGCCTTGCAGCAAAACAATCACACCAATGACGGTATTGGAGACACTTAAGATGAGCGCTGCAATTGCCGTATATTTCATCCTTTGAAAGCCCTGGAAAACCGTAGAAAAATATTCTGCAAAGGAACCGGTAATCTGGGCCGCGCCGATCACATACACCGTCATCAAAACATCGTGCGGTTTGTGCGTAAACTGAGCCGCCACATAAATACAAAGAGCCGTGAACCCCGACAAAACGAGTTTGATGGTCAAACCGTTGCCTAACAGAGTCTCGACTTTGTCCGGCTTTCTGGCTATTTCACGAATCAGTAGTTGGTGAACACCGAAATCAGCAAGGATGAGAAAAAGCGCACCAAAGGCAATAGTAAAGGTAAATTTGCCGTAATCGGCATCTCCCAGCAGCCGAGCAGCAAAAACCGCCAGAATGAAGCGCATCAGCCGATCAAGTATCTCAGAAGATAAGACCAGAACAGAATTTGAGGCAACCCGACTTGGCTTCATCTAAAAACTTTTGATTAAATAGTCAATTACCGCTGGTTGAAGAGGTAAGCAGTTCGGTGTACCACTGGTGGATTTGGCGATAATGATATTCCGGATCAAACACGCCCTCAGCCTTTGAGCGTGCCTGGCGGCCGAATGCAGAGATCAGGTCAGAATCGCTGGCGAGAGCGCTTATTTTCTCAGCAAGCTCGTCGACATTCCCCGCTTGAAAGATCAAACCGTTCTTGCCATCATCGATCAATTCCGGGATGCCGCCCAGTTGCGACCCGATGACCGGTTTTCCGTAAGCAAAAGCTTCGTAGATTACCAGAGGCGAATTGTCGTACCACTCGGAAGGTACGATGAGGAATTTACAATTTTGCACCAGGCGTCTTAGTTCTTCCCCGCCCTTGCTGCCGACAAACTGCACGTGCTGCAAGTCCTGGCGCAAAGCATAGTCCTGCAGACGTTTTCGTTCCGGTCCATCCCCTATGATGACTAACTCCGTGTCTTTTACCTGTTGCATGGCTTTGAGCAAAGTGAGCACCCCTTTCTCTTGCGCCAATCTCCCCAAGTAAACAACATAATTCTCGAATTCGAAATTGGGTTTATAGTTGTCGAGTTTGAGCGTGTAGAATAGGTGCCTGACTTTGCCATCCCCTACTCCGCCAGCACGAAGTTTCTCACCCATGAAATGGCTTGGCGTGTGGAAGATGTCGATGTTGTCTTCGTAGATTCTGGTAAGACGATGGAGGTAGCTTTCAAACGCTATCAAAGATCCGGCCAAAGCCGATGCCTTGTGGCACTTCTCAACGACCGGATGATAAAAATGGCCGTCTAAACATTTTTCACAAATCTCATTGGTTTTTGGGTTATAAAGCCGATAGTTGGGACAAACGAGTTTATACTGGTGAATAGTCTGGATTACCGGAATATTGAACTTCTTAAGGGTATGCAAAATCGAAGGCGACAACTGGTGGTCGATCATGTGCAGGTGGGCGATGTCCGGCTGCTCCCGCAGAATGAGTTGTTCTAATCTTTTCTTAGCATGAAACGAATAAAGCATGCGGCCGGTGATCCTGGGTAGGCTCAAGAATTTCTCTGCAAAGGAATCCAGCGCGTATTCGACCTTGTTGACAAAGAAAGGTTCATATACTGACTCGAAATTGTTTTCATGCTGCATGGAAAAAGGGATGACCTGGTGTCCCTTCGCCTCCAAGACATCCTTCAACTCGAAATAGTAACGCTCGGCCCCTCCCTTGATGAAATAATATTTGTCGATCATCAATATCTTCATCGATTCCAGCCTTTCATGGCTACCACCGCAGAATCCAAAGGCGTTTCCGCCTTCGCACCAGACGGCACGGGTGTCGGTTGCTTTTGTTGCTCCATTTGTAGCTTGCGCATTTTCATCGTGTGGTGGTACACACGCCGCAAGGAGAAAACAACCCCGATTATCACCCAAAACAGAACCTTGATGCGATAATGCTGATATTCAGGACCAAAATTAATCGTGAACAAAAAGGCGACCAGACTGGCCAAAGTACCCAGGGCCACCGTGAATATAAACTTGACCTTGCTGCGCAGCATCTTGTAACTTTCGCGTATGCTGACGAAGACCAACATTAGAAAGAAAACCAGGCCAGGCAGACCGGTTTCAGCCAAAAGCCGCAAGTAGGTATTGTGCACGGGATGCCAGAAGCGGAAGCGTTGTATTGAATGAAATCTGTAATTGTGCAGGCCGACGCCGTACAAAAAATTCTCTTTAAATATATCGAATGCGATATCGATCATGAGCATCCGATATTTGCCGGTTGAGCCCGCTTCAAACCTGCGCATGATGAGCGGCCAGAAATAGACGACGAGACCAGCGATGATGATGGTAGCAACGCCCAGGGCAAGGAAATACCTGGGCTTCATGAGCCGTTTGAAGATGATGATGATTAAAAAAATGACTGTGCCACCGATGATTCCCGCCCAGGCGGACCGCGAAAAGGACAACAACACTGCGAAACAACCAAACAAAGCAGCAAAACCGTAAAAGGCCTTTTGGCGCGACTTATGCTCGAAGATGAAAAGGCTGATCGACAGGGGAAATAACAACGCCAGCCACGCACCAAAGTGATTCGGCATTCCCAGGGTTCCTCTAATCCGCGTTAAGCCTGACAAATGTTTTTCCTTGACGAGCGCGCCAGCAAACTCCAGGCCCAGAGAACTCCCTGTGGTAAATTGAACCAAGCCAAGAACGCCCTGGAAAAGCAACCCACCCAATAACCAATTGACGGCCATGCGCAGATCTTTTTTGGTCACGATGTGATTGACCACGTACAGGTACATCATAAAGGCCTTGATGATCATAAACAGGCCCAATCCCGTCATGGTCGCTGAAATGGCGTTGATGAATGACACGCAAGTCCAAATCAGGATTAGGATCGTGGGTAACGTTACTTTCCCCCAGTAGACCGGAGGTCTTGCAAAGCCATTGGACTCTTTTATCCACAGCGCGTAGAGTATGAACAACACCGCATCAAACGCATAAATGATGTCTGCCTTGAGGAGGTGCGTGTACATGAGGCCAATTTGGAAGGGCAGAAAAAACAAGAAAGCCTGGAATAGAATCTTCTGTACTCTCTTAATGCTCATAAAGATGCTTGCCTCATAACAAAAGCCGACGTTTCAAAGCACGGTGCCGCGATGGTTGACTGTTGTGCAGTTAGTTTTCACTGAGTTCACCGGTAAGCCGGTAAATTTTGGTGATCAGTTGCGCAGGATATTTTTTGTTGTAAATCAATCGCAATCCGGGAATGGGCTGCTCTGTTTGAAATAGTTCCCGTAAATCCGGATAGGCACTTTCATATCTTTCGTTGAGCACAATATAGTTCACACCGCGATATTTTGCGTATTCCAGCACCCCTTGCAAGTCTGAGGTCGGAATGGTCACGGATTGGGTAATGTCGTAACTCCCGGCATAAAAATCCACTGCGTGATTGCGACTCATGATGATCTTGGCACCGCTGGCGTTCTCTTTCAACCATAGGCCGGCTTGTTTCTGTTCCACAGGATCGGCCCAGAAGTCCGTGTCGCCCGGCCGTCTGGACACAATGCGTCCTAACTCGGGCAGAAAACTAAAGATGGCAAATGCCGCTACCAGTGCAACCGCAGCCAAACCTTCCGGTCTCAACTTGATTTTGCGTGCTACCTTCTTCAATGGGTGGTATTCTTGCAGCCAGGAGTGCGCTTGCACCGCCCCTGCGGCAACCCAAATCGCACAAACGGGCAAAAGCGGTGTTAGATACCGTTCGGTTATGTGAAAAGCAGGAATAATCCCGAACCAGAAGAACGCAATAAAACTGAGCAAGAAGAAGAAGAGCTTTCCCTGCTGATTTTTCCAGCGAGACCCAACCAGTCCCACCCCGAGCAGCATGAGAGGGAATAAGGTCAACAATGATGGAATTGCGCTCTTCAACATGGTATAGACGTTTTTCACATATTTTTTTAGAAAGGGGCCAAAATGGACTTCACTGATCGAATTCTCTTCTCCGTCCGTCGCGTTTAAGAAGGTGCCCTGGTGATAAATCAAATCAATAGGAACGATTTTCTTTTCGGGGTCCCAGGCCCGAAAAGGATCGTAATTCCCCTGGCCACTAAAAGATTCGAATTGCTGGTTTGCAGAGGCCTTGGCGCTCAGGGTCCACGTGCCGGTTTTGTGCTTCAGATATAGCAAATATGGTGCCGAAAGACCGAAAGAAAGCAAAACAAAAGGGACGATCATCCAAAGCGCGCGCAACGGCTTGATCAAAAAAAGTCTGGTGGCGGCGCCAAACAAAATCCAGAAAGCAATGAGTAGAAAATAACCAAATCCTTGTGGGTGCGTCAAGTAGAGTATGCCCGTAGCGAGACCCGCGAGCATGGCAAATCCCACTGAATATCGCTTTAACATCAGCAAGCCAAAGAGAATGGCACTGGTGGCAAATAGCATAAACACCGGTTCAGTCAGAACTTGTGTTGATTGAAAAGCCAGCGGAGGGAAAAGGGCGACGAATCCAGCGGCAATCAGCCCAACAGTTTTGTCGTACACGAACTTACCGAGATAATACACAGGCACAACCAAAAGCGTCCCGGCAAGAATGGAAACCATTCGGCCGGCCAATTCGTAATCGCTAAAAATGCTGCAAGATACTGAAATCAGTGCCGGCAAGAGTGGCGTCCAATAAGTATGCAGCACTTGCGACAGCCCCTTCAAATGGCCGCTGACGCCCAGCTTCAGGTAATTGACTTCGTCAAAGGTAACAGCAAAGCGATAATGCATCAACATGATACGAAACAGGAAAGCGACAACCATCAGCAGAAGGATTGTCGGATACGCTGGTAGTCGCAACAGTGCTTTCTGATTTCGCGCTCGCTTTCTTGCCTCAGGCATAGTCGTTCCAACTCTTAACTTGCAATTCCGACGGTTGCTTGCGGGCCAAAGATTCCACAAATAGTTTCGCAAGCTGGAGATTGGTAATCAGCGGGATGCCGTAATCCACGGCTTTGCGACGAATGATGTAGTCGTTGGTCAGTTCTTCTTCTTGAAAATTCTTAGGGATGTTGATCACCAGATCGATCTTTTCGTCGCTCAGGAATTCCAAGACATTGGGGCTTTTCTTCTCAAGAGGCCAATTCAATACCTTGGTTTTGATGCCATACTGCTGCATGAATTCAGAGGTCCCCTGGGTTGAATAGAGCTGCACACCTAATTCGTTGAGAATTCTGGCACTGGAGATGAACTCAGCCTTTTGTTCCAAAGGCCCGGTAGAAATCAAAACCGACCGAATGGGCAGTTTGAATCCAACAGAGATCAAAGCTTTCAAGAAAGCCTCCTCAAAGTCGTCGCCCATGCAGCCAACCTCTCCAGTAGAAGCCATTTCGACGCCTAAAGTGGGATCAGCACCCTGAAGTCGTGTGAACGAGAATTGGGGCGCTTTTACGCCGACGTACTCCAGTTCCATGAACGATTTGCCCCGATTGTTCACCTCTGCACCGACGAGCACGCGGGTAGCGATGTCGATGAAATTCACCCTGTAAACCTTGGAGACAAACGGGAAGCTTCGCGAGGCGCGCAAATTACACTCGATGACTTTCACGTTGTTATTTTTGGCGATGAATTGCATGTTGACGGGTCCGGTGATTTGTAAAGCGCGGGCGATTTTTCTCGAAATGCTGCGTATCTTGCGGATGGTTTCAATGTAAGTGCGCTGAGGCGGTAACACCAGGGTGGCATCGCCAGAATGGACGCCAGCGTTTTCAACGTGTTCAGAGATGGCGTAGACCACCAGTTCGCCGTCTCTGGCAACGGCATCCAGTTCAATTTCTTTAGCATTTTCCAGGAATTTGCTGATCACCACGGGATATTCTTTCGAAATCTCTTCGGCCCGTTCCAAAAACCTGGTCAGTTCGGCGTCGTTGGAAGCAACCCCCATGGCCGCACCGCTCAACACATACGACGGCCGCACAAGAACCGGATATTGCACTTGTTGAGCAAACGCCTTGGCTTCTTCCAACGAAACCAGCTCACGCCACTCCGGCTGGTCAATCTGGAGCTGGTCCAAAAGCATGGAAAACTTGTGGCGATTTTCAGCCTGGTCGATGCTTTCGGTGGACGTACCGAGAATCTTCAGTCCAGCTTGCTTGAGCCTCAAAGCCAAATTGTTGGCAATCTGTCCACCCATGGAGATAATGATGCCCAGCGGCTGCTCCTTTTCGTAGATCTCTGAGATGGCCTCGAGGCTGATTTCATCGAAATAGAGACGATCGCATTCGTCATAATCCGTGCTGACCGTTTCGGGATTGTAGTTGATCATAATAGTCTGGTAGCCTAACTGGCGCAAGGTCATCACCGCATTGACACAGCACCAATCGAATTCTACCGAACTGCCGATGCGGTAGACTCCGGAGCCCAGCACGATGATGGTGTTGCCCTGGCCAAAATCTACATCGTCGGCCACGCCATTGTAAGTGAGGTACAAATAATTGGTCTTGGCCGGGTACTCCGCGGCCAGGGTGTCGATCTGTTTGACACACGGTTTCAGGCCGTAGTTCTTGCGCATGTCGCGCACTTCTACTTCTTCACAATTCAGAATTCTGGCTATCTGGAAGTCAGAAAAGCCAGTGCACTTCGCCGCCAGCAAACTGCCTTTCGGGCAGATGCCGTTGCTATATCTCCTCAGCTTATCCTCGACGTCTAAAATGTGTTTGATCTTGTAAAGGAACCATTGGTCGATGTTGGTCAAATGGTGCACTTCTTCAATGGCGTAGCCAGACCTTAGCGCTTGAGCAATGACAAAAATACGCTCGTCTGTGGGATTGGTAAGCTCGTTCTTTAGATCATCGATTTGCAGATGGCTGTTCCCGGTCAGGCCGTTGACCCCGATTTCCAACATGCGCAGCGCCTTCTGCAGCGCCTCTTCAAAGGAGCGTCCGATGGCCATGACTTCGCCCACGGATTTCATCCCGGAACCGATACGGGTAGAAACCCGGCGGAATTTCTTCAGGTCCCAGCGCGGAATTTTAACGACCACGTAGTCCAGGGCCGGCTCAAAACAGGCCATGGTGGTCTGGGTGATGGAATTCTTTAAGTCCGTCAAACCGTAGCCCAAAGCCAACTTCGCCGCGATGAAAGCCAGCGGATAACCGGTAGCTTTTGAGGCCAGCGCCGAGCTGCGAGACAGGCGAGCGTTGACTTCGATGACCCGGTAATCGCCGGTCTGCGGATTCAGGGCGTATTGAATGTTACACTCTCCGATGATGCCCAGGTGTCGCACCACCTGAATGGCGATTTCCCGCAGTCGGTGATATTCGTTGTTGTTCAAGGTTTGACTGGGCGCCACCACGATGCTTTCGCCGGTGTGAATGCCCAATGGGTCCAGGTTTTCCATGTTGCACACCGTAATGCAATTGTCGTAGCAGTCACGCACCACCTCGTATTCGACCTCTTTCCAGCCCTCCAGGTATTCTTCGATGAGAATCTGGTTGGTGTGCGAAAATGCCTTGCCTGCAAGTTCCTTGACCTCAGTTTCGGAAGTGCAGATTCCCGACCCAAGTCCACCCAGCGCATAAGCAATGCGCATCATCACCGGATAGCCGATCCTCTTGGCGATTTTCAACGCTTCTTCCGTAGAAGCAACGGCAACGCTGCGGGGCACCTTCACGTCAATCTCCTGCAGCCGCTCCACGAAGCGTCCGCGGTCTTCAGTGTCCTGTATTGCCTTCAAGGGGCTGCCGAGAACCAGGACTTCATGCTTATCGAAGACCCCCAGATTCGCCAGTTGCAGACCGCAATTGAGCGCGGTTTGACCGCCGAAAGCCAGCAAGATGCCGTCCGGTTTCTCCTTCTCGATGACTCGCTCGACAAAACAGGCATTGACAGGCAGAAAATACACGGTGTCTGCCAGATGCTCAGAAGTTTGAATGGTGGCAATATTCGGATTAACCAAAACCGTAGCGATGCCGGCCTCTTTGAACGCCTTGATGGCCTGGCTGCCGGAGTAATCGAACTCGCCCGCTTCGCCAATCTTTAGGGCGGAACTGCCCAGAATGATGACTTTGTTGACCTTGATTTGCATCTTAGAGCATCGCTACAAATTCGTCGAACAGGTAGCCCGTGTCCAGTGGACCCGGTGCTGCTTCAGGATGAAACTGCACCCCGATAAAGGGTTTGCTGCGGTGCCGAATGCCCTCGTTGGTACCGTCGTTGGCGTTAAAAAACCACGGTTCCCAATCACCAGTCAAGGTGTTTTCGTCTACTGCGTACCCATGATTCTGTGAGGTGATGTAGCAGCGTTTGCTGCCCACCAGGACACAAGGCTGATTCTGTCCTCGGTGACCATATTTTAGCTTGTACGTATCGGCCCCGGCCGCCCGCGCCAAAACTTGATTTCCCAGGCAGATGCCAAAAGTGGGAATCTCTTCATCCAGCGCCTTTCTCACCGAGTCAATCGTTTCCTGGCACATCTTCGGATCTCCCGGCCCGTTCGAAATCAGAATGCCGTCGCACGGCTCCCGGGAGAGGTCCCAGTCCCACGGCACCACCAATACCGAGACACCCCTGCGCAAAAGCGAACGCAGGATGTTCAACTTGCAACCGCAGTCGATCAACAACACGCGTTTCTTGCCGTTGCCAAACGACAGCGGTGCTTTTGGAGAAACCTGAGCCACCAGATTTCGAGTGTTGGGATCGGCAAACTGCACGTCGTTGTCTTGAACGATGAGCTTGCCTAACAGACTGCCCTGGGTGCGCAATTTCTGTGTCAACAGCCGCGTGTCGACCCCGCAGATTCCCGGGACCTTGCTGGTTTTCAACCAGGCATCGAGCTTGGAGTGTCCACCCCAGTGGCTAAACTCCGTCGAGTGTTGTGAAACGATCAATCCGGTGATGTGGATTCGGTCAGACTCGAATTCCGTTTCAGTGATTGCCTGGCCTTTCGCAAGCTGCGCAGGAACGCCGTAGTTGCCAATGAGTGGGTAAGTCAGGACGAGAATCTGGCCTTCATAAGAAGGGTCCGTAAAACATTCAGGGTAGCCCACCATGCCGGTATTAAAAACGACCTCTCCAGCAACAGAATTAGGGCAGCCAAAGGCCTCACCCTGAAATTCCGAACCGTCCTGTAGTATGAGATTTGCGATCATGATTCACAAATGGCATTCAAAAATTTGGAGATTCCAATGGTCGATTCAATGTAGCAAAAAAATCACACAATTCCAATAGAATTTGTATTTCCTTTAATTACATTAGGTTAACTTTTCACAAGCTTGAAGAATAACTGCTCATAATCCGCGGCAACTTTGTCCCAGGAATAATGTTCCTGGATGCGCTGCATGGCCCTCTGGCCAGCGGTGGTAACCACCTCGGGGTGATCCAACAGGTACTGCATTTTCTCGGCCAGCTCTCCGTTGTTTTTCGTGCTGAAAAAGAAACCGGTGTCGCTCAAAACTTCCCGGTGTTCTGGCACGTCGTTGGCCAGAATGCAGTTGCCGTGGCCCATGCCTTCTAAAAGGGCCGGGTGCGTGCCACCAACTTCCGTGCCCTGGACGTAAAAATAGGCGTTGGACTGCAGTTCCCGATACCCCTGACCAAACACGTAGCCCGTAAAAATGATCCGCGGATCCCGGGTCTTTTTCAAATCCTGAATGTACTTGCCGTTGTAAGGCGCATCCCCGACGATGACACATTTCAAATTCGTCTTTACTTTTTCAAACGCCTTAACCACCAAATGGGCATTGTTCTCCGGTTCCAGGCGGCTGACAAACAGAACGTATTGTTTTGGTTTGAGGTCAAACTTCTTCAAGACTTCGTCCGTTTCAACCCGACCTACCGGTGAGCCGTACGGAATGTAAGTGGAAGCTTTTTTGAACTTAGCCAGGTAATACCTTTCGATGTCGCGGGCGTCGGTGACAATTTCGTTGGCGGTAAATGTGGCCATTCGCTCAGAAAGGAGATAAAACCAGCGGCCAAGCTTGTTCCATTTGGCCCGTTTCCATTCCAGGCCATCCACGTTAATCGCTACGGGAGTACCAACTAAACGGGGAATAAACGCGCAATAGGCGTTGGCGCTGTTGCAGATCAAAATGGCGTCGTAGCGTTCTTTTAAAGCGTGCAGCGCACACAAAAAGGTATGGGCAACGGTGTCGAAATACTTATGCGAAATGGTCGGAAGAATGACCAAACGGACGCCCTTGTAATAGGGGCCCTGGTAGTCGATGATGTTGGCTCGACCGTAAACCGTCACCTCGTGACCTTTGCGAACCAGCCTCGGTGCCAGTTGTTCAGCAAAGGTTTCGAACCCGCCGTAATTGGCGGGGATGCCCCGAATACCCATGATAGCAATCTTCATGAAATCTCTTTCCTCGCTCTTGTTAGTCAGTGTCAGGAGTTACCATGCAAGGCAAATTTATTTGAATGGTTGCGAAGCCGTTCATCTCAACTGGACCAGCCAAACACCACCAGGGTGTTTTTCTTATCTGACCAGACTTTTTTAAGCCGGGTTTGGATGAATTGTGCCAGTTCGTGAGATACGTATTGCGTTCTGTGCAACCGGTACTTGTCGGCTATTACCCAGCCGTTGGGAGATGCAGCCATGATTTTTTGCAGGTCGCTAACCGACTCAACCGAAGGAACACCCGTGTAAAATTCGTGGTGCCGGCCGTTGGTTGCAACCGTTTCCCACTTCAGGGATTCGTCTAAATGGGCCTGGTTTAAATTAAAATCCACGTTGCCCAGGTAATACAAAACCGTCAGGGGTAATGTTGCAAGCACCACGTCGTCAGGACTCCGGTTGTGTGCCACAAAGTTCGCTGCCCCACGCCAATCGTAGTGGGTCACGACGCCGTTGGTGCCAGCCGAATCAATGCGCGGCAGCTTAACCGCTATGCGGAACCACACGGTGAGCGGAATCCACAACAGGAACAAAGCCGCCACGACCAGCTTCAACCGGCGCGGACTCATTGCTTTGCCTGAAAGGCGGATTTTTTTCAGAATCTCGGCCCCACGCAGGGTTTCGCTCGTGTAAATATTAATCAATCCGTAAGCAATAATCAAAACAAAAAATGGGTAGACGTTAAAAATATAATTGGCGATTTTGTACGAAAACACGAAAGAATGAAAAGCCACAGGTACCACGAAGGCCACCGTGAAAAACAGAGCGGTTTTGTTCAAACGTGCAAGAGCCTGAATGGCGCCGATCAAAAACAACGCGGCCAATGGGAATTGGTCGCTGGATGTCAAGTACCAGTAGTAGTAGTGCGAATCTTCCGCCCGGGCATAACGCGCCCAGTTCGGGTGAAAGTTCAGGGCGTACTTGATGAAGGCGGTTAAATTAAACGCCAGCAGTGCGACCACAATCGCCACAGTCGTGAGCACCAGGCACAAAAAGTATTTGGAACTTAAGCTTTTGGCCGGGCCTTCTTCAAACAAGCGCCCCAGGAAACCGAGCATCCAGTAAACCAGCAAGGTAGCGGCAAACAGCCCGGTCAATTGGTGCACCTTCAGGGAAACCACAAAGACCAGAGCACTCAGCAAAAGCCAGGGCCAACGCACGCCTTGCGCGTTCAGGTAAACGTCCAGTCTTTGCAGCCAGGCTTTTTTCTCACCGAGTTTGTGTCGCCTCTCCGCCTCAAAGCCTTTGTAAAACGAGTACACCCCCAGCAAGAACAAGAATTGAAACAACGTGTACATTCGGCACGTGCGCGACCAACCAATGGCCGGGTGCGCGAAAGTGAGAAAAAACGCCGCCAGCAAGCCGACTCTGCGGTCAAACAAATCCTGGCCCACCCAATAAATTAGCAGAATCGACAAAATGCCAAACACGGCGCTGGGCAGCCGTGCTGAGGATTCGCTTACACCGAACAGGGAAAACGACCAGCCCACCATTTTAGAATAAATCAAGGCTCGCTCGTTCGCCACTCCGGAAGGGAACCTGGGCGCCTCGTCCTTGCTCAGAGACATGCCAGCGTAGACGTGATTCATTTCGTCCACCCAGAAACTGGGATTGCCGAGATGGTAAAAACGCAGGTACACCGCACTCAGCAGCAAAAGCACCAGCACGGTGGTTGTAACTTTAGTAGAGAGTTTTTCTTCTCCTGAAATCATCTTTACGCTAAACTCGTTCAGAAGGTGACCTTTTTAGAAAAGGTCACCTTCTCTGTTCGCCAATAAACCTTCTGGGAGTCATCCCGATTAGGTCACCGCCGTTCAGGTGACCGTATCGAGGGGTGAGGCCCGTCGTCCTTCGATTCGTTCCGACCCAAAAGCGGTCTGGACCCCAAACGGTGACCTTCTTTGAGAAGGTTACCGTTTGACAACCCATTGCAAAGAATCTCCCTTTTTGAATGGGAGACAGTTCTTGAAGCGTCC